>JANNDA010000748.1:0-21159 GCA_031387195.1 Planctomyces sp.
CGTCAGAAAAGTCCGCACTTCATCGACGGTCGGCAAGACGCCGATCGTGTCGAGATACGCGCGGCGAATGAATTCCGAATCGCTGCTTCTTGGTGACGGGGGAACGTTCAGACTCTTCAGCTTGGCGAGCACATGATCGTCGATGAAATTGCTCCGCTCCGCGTTCGCGAAGACTGCGGCATCTACCTGCGTTTCATACGGCGAACTGACCGTCGCGATCACATTCTGACTGAGATACCACGCACTGACCGCCCCCTCGCCGAAGCCAGCGATCTTTACCAGTCCTTGATCATCGACCGATGCGACCGTCGCGTTTGCCGACGTGAACCGGCACCAGCGAGTCACATCTTCCGCACGCCCATCGCTGAAATGGGCGCGCACGACAAGTTGCTGGCTCGCTCCTTTCTTTTGCTGCGACGCGGCCGGCAGAACTTCTAGCCGCGAGATCCGCGCGTCGGCTTCGCTCGGAGCCGGATGTCCTGCCGCGATCCATTCGGCGATGACACGGTGTTCCAGCGACTCGACACCGAACCTCAGGCCACCTTTATGTGGAATCGCGCCCGACGGTTTCGTGAGCACAAGGCTGCGTCCCGGATCAGCCGGAACGATGCGCCGCCCGCGAGCTTGTCGAGTCAACGTGCGAAAATCGGCGTCAGGATCGTAGCCCCGCAGTGAGAGTTTGAAGCCTGCCTTGCCTGCCAATGCGCCGTGACAAGCTCCCGTATTGCAGCCGGTTTTCGACAGCACCGACTGCACGTGATTGCGAAAACTCCAGACGTGCGGTTGATCGAATTGATCGACCGTGACCTTCGCGTTCGCCGACTGTTCGCCGACTTTCGCCGTGACGACCGCTTGTCCGTTGCCGACTGGAATCACGAAGCCGTTCTCGACTTTGGCAACCTTGTCGTTGGACGACTCGAATGTCACTCCCTCAACGACCTGGCCCATCAACCGTCCGTCGCGAGCGGATTCCACAATCAACCGATGCCGAGCTTCCGGCCCCGTCAGGACCAGTTCTGCCGGCAACACGGACAGACCATCCGCGGCAAAGACCGCGAGGTGCGAATGTGTGACTGCAACCACTGCGACAAGTGACATCAAAGTCCGAAGCATCGGCAAGCGCCCTTCAACAACAAGCTCGAAACAGGTCGTTCCAGAAGGTCGGCAGCGTAACAGCAAGGCGACACGCTCAGCCAGCAAACGAACTCGCTGGGGTCGCGATCCTGAGTCAACTTGATCAAACTCCGCGCCCCAATTGTGGTTCATCCGACTAATGATCAATGCCTGCCAACACGACGGAAATCATGCGACAACACGAGTCTCAATTTCGAGTCCGCTACTCCGAAACCGACGCGATGGGCTTTTTGCACCACGCGAATTACATCAAGTACTTTGAGGTCGGTCGGACAGAATTGTTCCGCGCCCAAGGTGGCGACTATCGCGCGATGGAAGAAGGAGGCTTGTTCCTCGTCGTGGCAAAACTTGATTGCCGCTACCGAGCCCCCGCACGCTACGACGACCTGCTGACGCTGCGTTCGACGATCACCGTGGCGAGCGAGGCCAAGCTCGAACACAAGTACGAACTCTTCCGCGACGGCACGTTGCTCTGCACCGGCCACAGCACATTGGCCTGTGTGGATCGCACCGGAAAACTTCAGCGGATGCCGGCGGAGTTGCTCGCGATGTGCGACGAGTAGCCGCACTCATTTTGGAGTGCGGGATGTCAGTCCCGCTTTGGATAGTTTTCTTCAAGCTCCACAAAATCCAAAGCGGTGCTGACACACCGCACTCCAAAAGGTTCTCAATAGCTTCGCGGCGTCGTCCGGCCTTGTACTCGCCCCGGCAGACCTTGAATCCGCAAAAAACCTTCGGCGTCGGTTTGGTTGTAGCTGCCGCCCCCTTCCATCGTGGCGATGCATTCGTCGTAGAGGCTGTTCGGGCTGCTGCGAGAGGCGGTGATGATGTTGCCTTTGTAGAGCTTCAGCGTGACGTCGCCAGTGACGAACCGTTGAGCGTTTTGGTTGAACGCCAGCAGCGCGTCCATCTTCGCGTGATACCAGAAGCCGTAGTAAACCATCTCGGCGACTTCCGGCGCGAGCCGGTCGCGGAGGTGCATCAAGTCGCGGTCCATCGTCAGTTGCTCGACGACGCGGTGCGCGTGATACAGGATCGTCATGCCGGGAGCCTCGTAGACGCCGCGGCTCTTCATGCCCACGAAGCGGTTCTCGACCATGTCGATGATGCCGACTCCGTTCCGGCCACCGATCGTGTTGAGTTCCTTGACCATTTCGAGCGCCGACTTCTTCTGCCCGTTGAGCGACACCGGCACGCCCGACTCGAAGTGAATCGTGAGCGACTCTGGTTTGTCCGGAGCGGCCATCGGCGTGACGCACATGCCCAGTTCAACCAGCTCGACACCGTTGGTGGTGAGCTTCTCCAACTCCCCCGCTTCGTAGCTGATGTGAAGACAGTTTTCGTCAGACGAGTACGGTTTCGAGGTTGATGCCTTCACCGGGATGTTCTTGGCGGCGCAGTAATCGATCATCGCCGTCCGTCCTGGAAACGCCTCGCGATACTTTTCGATCCGCCATGGCGCGATGATCTTTACCGCCGGATTGAGTGCCTCGGCTGCAAGCTGGAAGCGGCACTGATCGTTCCCCTTGCCGGTGGCTCCGTGAGCGAACGCTTCGGCCCCGACCTCTCGGCAAATTCGGACGCACTCCTTCGCGATCAGTGGTCGAGCGATCGACGTCCCCAGCAGATACCAGCCCTCGTACTTCGCCTGAAACTGCATGATCGGAAACGCGAAGTCGCGGCACAGCTCTTCCTGGACATCCACGATCTGCGAGGTCTTCGCTCCACAGTTCTTCGCCTTCTGCAAGATCGCCTCGCGATCCTCGCACGGCTGACCGAGGTCCACGTACACCGCATGGCAGTCGTAACCTTGCTCTTGCAGCCAACAGAGAATTACTGACGTATCAAGCCCACCCGAATAAGCCAAAACGCACGACGGCATGAAGTCACCTTCCTCAGATTTCAGATTTCAAATTTGAGATTTCAAATTCACGATGCAGCAGCGATTCTGGCCAGCCGAATTGTCGGCGGCAAGCGAGGTTAAGTTTGTGAGTATTCTCTCTTGGACCAAACATGAGGCACGATTGACTCTGCAAATCAGCTTTTAGGAGCTTCTAACGCGATCAATGGCCAATCTCTTCAAACTCCCTCGTTCCGTCTCCAAGCATAGCGCTAGCCTCCGCTGCGTCTCGGCAATAGCATCCCGCCGCATCGCGGCGAGAGGTCGGAGTGTTCCGATCCGCCGGGTGTCTGAGCCGATTATCCGCTGTTTTGTTTGAGCCACGTCATGCCTGCCCCTCGCGTTTGTGTCTTGCGTGCCCCTGGAACCAATTGCGACGAAGAGACCGCCTTCGCCTTTGAATCGTGTGGGGCTCGCGCGGATCGCGTGCATCTGTTTCAACTGCTGGAGAATCCCAAACAGTTGGCCGAGTATCAGGTGCTCTGCGTGCCAGGGGGATTTTCTTACGGCGACGACATCGGCGCGGGGGTCATCTTTGCCAGCCAATTGCGAGGACATCTCGGTGAGGCACTCGGCGATTTCCTCAAAGCGGACAAGCTCGCCTTGGGGATTTGCAACGGGTTTCAAGTTCTCTTGAAAGCTGGCTTGCTGCCGGGCGGATCGACCTCGTGGCCGCCGCGAACAGACATCGCCGCCGATGCAACGCTGACCTGGAATGACAACGGCAAGTACACCGCGTTGTGGACTCGGTTGAAGTGCTCCAGTTCGAAGAACGTCTTTTTACGCGGCATCGACGAGATCGACATGCCGGTCGCTCACGGCGAGGGGAAGCTGATTGCTCGCGACCCGTCGATCATTGACCGCTGGCAAGCGAACGGCCAAGTGGCGCTGACTTATGTCGAACACTCAAGCACGACGCGCGAGCGAGTGGTCCCAACCGGGCACGATCCCGCCTCGGAGTTGCTGCCGTTTCCGACAAACCCGAACGGCTCGATGGCCAACATCGCTGGGCTCGGCGATCCCACCGGGCGAGTGCTCGGCCTGATGCCGCATCCGGAACGTTTTCTATTCGCCACGCAACATCCTCACTGGACTCGCCTCGGCCTGCGCGGCGAGGGTGCCGGGATGCAGATCTTCCGGAACGCAGTTGAATATTTCACGGCGTGATTTATCAAACGCCGTAGCCACAAGCTTCCTGCTTGTGAGCTTCTTCCGGCAGGCAGGCAAGCTGGAAGTTTGCCGCTACGTCGGGAAAATTCTCAAAGTTTCTGGAATTTACGCGACCGGTCTGCGCGTCGTAGCGCCAATTGCTTTTCGGGCCGCTTCGATCACATCGGAGAATCTGGAATCTGCCTCGTCTATCTAATTGGCAAGACCCCGCGTGCCCCCCTAAACTCCCGTGTCCGCTTGTTTTGAAATGTTTACTGCTTCAAGGACTTCCGCTCATGGCATCGACTCGGAAACTTTTCCGTGAGGTCGTGCAGACACAAGCCCAAGGCACACGCGAGAGATGCGTCGAACGCTTTCCTCGCTCGCGCTTCGGGCTTGTCTGGTTTTTCCTCTTCGGCTTGATCTCCTTTGGGCTGTCGTCTGCGGCGATCGCCCAAGACGCTGGCGGCGCGGCAGCGGCCGATCCGAAGGCGAAAGAGGCGGCCGATGTCACGTGGGAGAAGTTGATCTATTTGCCCTATCGCGAACTGCGGACCGTCTTTGAAAAACAAAAGGCGACGGTTTTCATGCCGTACATCGAGTACCTCAAGCTCATCGCCAAAGGGGAGCCGCTGCAGCCGGGACAGCCGCCGGTGCAGGCGGTGATTTCGGCGGCCAGTTATCGAGTGACCGTCGATCGCGATGTCGCACGCATTGAAGCGGAATACACAGTGCGAGTGCTCGGCAAGGCGTGGTCTGAGCTGTCGATGAAGTTCGGTAACGCGGCGGTCGGTGACGTCAGCAGCGAACCGATTGGCGATGCGCAAGCCGGTAAGGTGTTGTTGCGAGCGGCGGGGGACGGCAATTATTCGCTGCTGTTTCCGACACCGGGTGAGCACAAGGTGAAGATTCAACTCGGCGCGCGCGTGCGTTCGTCGCCCGATGGCAAGAGTTTTGATCTCGAAGTTCCGGCGGTCGGCATCACGAAGTTTGAGCTGACGATTCCCGAAGTCGATCAAGCGGTCGAGGTGACTCCGTTGCTTGTGCGTCAGCCGGTCGAAGGGGCGAAGGGAAAAGAGACGAAGATTGCCGGCAACCTCGGTTCGGCGAGCCGCATCGGCGTGTTGTGGCATCCGAAGGCGAGCATCAAGCCGGAAATGGATCTGCTCGCCAGCGTGACGAATCACACGCAAGTGTCGATCGCCGACGGGCTGATTCACACCGATGCTTTCTTGCGATACGACGTGCTCCGCGGCGAGCTGACTCAACTGCGAGTCGCGGTGCCGAAGGGGGACCGCATTCTCGGCGTGTCGTCGAACGACGCGAGCGTGAAGGGCTGGAAAGCGGCCGATGAGGCGAATCGGCAAGTGGTCGCGATTGAGTTGCTCAGCGGTGCGAAGAAGTCGTTGACGCTCGAAGTGCATACCGAACGATCGGCTACGGCTGAAGCGTTTGATGTCGTCGGGCTCAACGACAACGTTCCGGCGGCGGGCATTCATGCGTTGGACGTCGTGCGCGAAAGCGGTCAGTTGGTTGTGACCAAAGGGGCCGACTTGCTGCTGAATGTCGAGAAGCTCACGGGGCTGACTCGCATCGAAGAGGCGGAAGTTTTTGAAGCGATTCGCCGGCCGGGAGCGATGTCGTACAAGTTCTATTCGCCGAAGGTGGAACTGAAGCTGCAAGCGCGCTCGGTCGAGCCTCGCGTGCTTGTCGATCATCGAGTGAAGCTGCAATTCCTCGACGACGAACTGCGATCGAACACTCAGTTGCATTACACGATCGAACGAGCCGGGTTGTTCGAGTTGCATCTGCGCGTCCCCGAAAAGTTCGTGGTTGACCGAGTCATCGGCCCGCCGCAGATCAAAGAACATCCGGTCGAGACGAAAGACGGTGTGTCCACTCTGCGAATTGTGCTCGACATGAAGCGGGACGGAGCAATTCAGTTCAACGTGATTGGGCACGTGCCGCTGGATGCAGCGGCGAAAACGCAAGAACTGATCATGCCGTTGCTCGAACCGCTGAATGTCGAACGCGAAACCGGACAGGTCAGCATCTTCGCGGCTGACGCGATCGAAGTGCTCACCGACGAGAAGACAATCAAGGGTGTGCAACCCGAACGAAACGCGGACGCGAACGCACCGTTCGGCGCGGGAGCGAAGCTCGCTTCGGCCTGGTCGTTCACTCGGCGACCAGTCGAAATTCCCGTGAAGACGACTCGCCGACCGACCCGGCTGACTGCGTCGATCGCGACGACCATTCAAGCGAAGCCCGAAACGGCCGATGTCCGCACGACGCTGACGTATCACGTGCAGTTCGCGGGCTTAGACACCTTCCTCATCGCTGTGCCGGAAGCTGTCGGCGAATCAGTGCAGATTCGCAGCGTGACGGAATCGGGAGTTCCCGCGATCAAGGAAAAGAAGAAAGCGGAGAAGGCGGTCGATGGTTGGTTGACGTGGACCGTGATCCTGCCGCGCGAAGCGATCGGCGCGGTGTCGTTTGAAATCACGTATGACCTGAAGACTGCCGCGAATGGAGCCGATGCCGCCGCCAAGAAAGACGGGAAGGGCGGCCCGATGCTCTCGTGGGAGCAAACGGTCTTGCCGGTGAAAGCACTCGGCTTGGCGGGAGAAGAATCAAAAGCAGGCAAGGTAGAACTGGCGGACGTTTACGGTGAGATCACCGTGCTGAAAGACAAGTCGCTGACCGTCACCGCCGAAACAAAAGGGGATGACTTGGAAGCGATCGACCCGCGCGAACTGTCGCTGGTCGGGCAAGAAGGCTCGCTCGCGTATCGGTATTACTCGCAGACCGCCTCGCTGAAGGTGCTGGCTGCGAAGCATGAGATTCAAGAGGTCGTCGAAACGGTGATCTCGCGCGGGTTGGTCGAGGTTGTGGTCGATGAGGACAGCCGAGCCTCGTATCGCTGCCGTTACAAGCTCAAGACGTCCGAACGGCAGCGGTTGCAAATCAATCTGCCGGCGAGTGCTGAGATTCTCGGTGTGCTGGTCGACAACAAATTGGTTTCGGCAGAGAAGGGTGAGAAAGGTTCCGACGATAACTGGGAAACGTATTACGTGAGCGTCGCGCGCGGGGCGAAGTCGGACGAGACGTTTTCCATCACGGTGCAGTTTTTGGCCAAGATCAATACTCCAGCGTTCCAAGGTTGGAAGGGGAATCTGCATTTGTTTGTGCCTCGCTTCGGCAAGCTCGATGCGAACGCAAAGGGAGTTGCGATTCAACAACTGCGAACGGTCGTGTGGGTTCCTGAAAAGTATGCGTTAGTCGGAACTCCCGATCGGTTCGTACGTGAGAGTGATCAACGTCTGACGTTGGAGCTCGCGTTGAACGGACACGTCACGTCTTACGTGCGGCCTGCTGAGTTGGAAACTTGGATCGGCACTTCGTCGGTCGGCGTGGCGGACTTTGCGACGCAGGGGCAGGCGTTTGCGTATCACAATCTGGGCGGCGCGGAGCACCTGCAAGTGACGTGGTGGAAAGGGAGCTACGCGGCGATCGTGGCGACGTGCGCGATGTTCTTGCTCGGACTGGTGCTGCTCCCGACGACGTGGCGCAATCGGCTCGGCTGGGTTTTGGCGGCCACGCTGATCGCGGTCTGTGCCGGTTTGAATGATGCCGACACGGTGCTTCACGCAGTCGCCGCCGCTCGCTGGGGTGTGGTGTTGATGTTCGGCTTGTGGATCGTGCAGTCGATCTTCGGAGCCGCGAGAAAATCCAACGGCAACAAATTTGATTGGTCCCAACCGTTCCCCGCAACAGTCAGCCCACCGCCAGAATCGTGAGTGCAGGTGAAACCCCACTGAGCTTGTCTCAGTGGTTCCAGGGCTTTTGCACTACTCCGAAATTCATGCTGAGTGAATCCGTTCGTGTCATTGGGTTATGTGCTGTGTCAAATTTACGTTTCGGTTCCATTGATCAAACAGCAGAAGCAAACATGACTGACAACCACAAATTGTCTGACGTCCCACTCGGACACAGCTCGGCTGCATTCCGTCCTTCGTTTCCTTCTGTTCAAATTCAGAACATTTTTGAACAGAAGAAAACGAAGGGAACGAAGAGGGGCCGCTTTGATCGGTTCGGTTCGTTAGTCGTGTTTGCGACAGCGATCGTCTTGGGGTTGTTGCTGTCGAATGGTGCGGCTCAAGAAAAGCCGGTGGACAACGGGCTTGATGATGTCGGAATGCGGCGGGTGTTCGTGCCGGTGGATGATCTCGATGCCTTGATTGCGCGCGATCAGCGCGGGGTGCTGTTGCCGAAGGACGAGTTTCTCAAGCTGTATCGCGATGCTCAGAAGAATGTCCCGGTGAGTCAAAAGGCTCCGGTAGGGGTCGTTGTTTCGGGAGCGACTTACACCGCGCGGTTTGATGGCGAGCAGTTGTTGGTGACGGCGGAAATCAAACTGGCTCAGCTTCACGATTCGTGGCAGGCGATCCCGTTGCCGTTGGCGGGGATGTCGGTCGAACAGGCGAAGCTCGATGGGCAGGCGGCTAAGTTGGGGCGGGCAGATCAGAATCTGTTCTTGCTGAGCGACGCGAAAGGGGAGCACACGCTGACGCTGGAATTGTCGGCTCCGCTGAATGCGGTGGGAGCGGACAAGCTGGTGTCGCTCGGCGTGCTGCCGGGAATTGCCGCGAAGCTGAAGGTGGCCGTTCCGGCGGGGAAGCATTTGCAATTCGATGAGCTGTCGGTCGAACGTCCCGCTGCTGCGGATCAGCCGGCGAACTATGAGTTGGCGGTCGGCGGTCAACGGAACCTCGTTGCGTTGCAATTGACCGATCGGCAGCGCGAGCGAGCGACCGATTCGTTGCTGTTCGCGACGACCGGCTTCGGGTTGCGAGTCGCTCCCGGTGAGGTGACGTGGCACGCAGTGACCGCGTTGCAGGTGCATGGAACACCGCTCGATCGACTGGTCTGTGTGGTGCCGAAGACGTTGGAGATCACTGACGTCGATTCAAACGGGCTGGAAGCGTGGGAGCTTTCGGACAATCCGGATGACGCCACGACGACACGGATCACGCTAAATTATCGGCAGTCGTTTGACGGTGCTCGGCGGATCGACTTTCGCGGCGTGATGGCCGTTCCGGCGGGCGAAGTTTGGAATGTGCCGACGTTGCGGATCAACCAAGTCACCTCGCACATCGGCCGAGCGTTGATTCAACATGACCCAGCGGTGCGGCTGCGGACTGTCGAATCAACCGGCGTGCGAACCGCGACAGTCAACGAAGCGGACCTCAAGGTGATCGGCACGTCGGGAGCAACCGATGCCGGGCAAGTCTCGTTGTTGTTCGATGTCTGGCAAGAAAAATTCACACTCGGCTTTGTGGCTCAGCCGAAAGAGCAAACCGTTCAAGCCAGCATCGCATCGATCTTCGATCTCACCGCGCAGGGGCTGGACCTGATCACCGCCGCGACCATCGAGACGTCGTTTGCTCCGCTGTTTGAAATCGAGCTGTCGTTGCCGGCTGAATGGCTCATCACGCAGGTGACAGTCAACGGTCAGCCGCTCCGCTGGGAAGTTCAACCGCGCGAACCGGGAACGAATCATATTCGCATTGCACTGCCGCAACCGTTGAAGTCGGGTGTCGAAGCCAAGTTGCAGATCAACGCCCATCGCGATCCCGACGACTGGCCGGTCGAAGACGAACCGGTCGAAGTCACGCTGCCGGAACTCCGCTTGCCGCAGTCGTCAGTCACCGAAGGAACGTACGTCATTAAGGCGGACGCGGACCTCGACGTCGTGCCGGGCGAGATCACCGGACTCGATCCCGCGAATGTAGCGGTCCCCGGAACTCGGTTGGGATTCGCGTATCAAGACACGCGGTTCTCCGGCACGCTAAAGGTCGAACGCAAACCGTCGCGAGTCTCCGCACGCACGCTGACCTTTGCGCGGCTCGACAAGCAAACGCTGCACACTCACTTTGAAGCGGAGTTGGACATTACCGGCGGTGGCTTGCGAGTCTTGGAAGTCGCGCTGCCAGAATTGGCAGGCAAGGATTTGCGATTTCAAATGGTCAATGTCGCTGGTCGTATCGTCGAACAAACCTCGCGAGCGGGTGAGAATGGCGAACTGATTTGGACGCTGCGGTTGGATCGGCATTTAGTCGGAACGGCGACGTTGGTGGTGACGAGCGTTGTGCCTCGTAGGTTGGGCACTCCTGCCCGACCCGACGCGGTGTCGAATCCCGAGGACCAGACGGGCAAGAGTGCCCGTCCTACGGAACAAATTCCGCATCTGCGTGTTATTCAAGCCGACCGTCAGCACGGTTACATCGCGATCGAAGCCGAGGGAGATCAACGGCTGAGTGTCACGGCGATCGACGCGAATAAAGCAAACTTGACTGAAGTTGATCCGATCGACTTACCCGTTCCTTCGGCCTACGCGCCGACGCAGCGAATCGTCTCCGCGTTTCGTTACTTCACCGGGACGCCGAACCTGACGATTGCCGACGAACGCTTTGATCGACTTCCCGTGCCGACTGCGATCTGTCGCGAGGCCAAGATCACCAGCATCCTCAGCGCGGCGGGTGAGTTCCAACATCAAGCGAGGTTCGCGTTCACGGCGGTGGCCGTGCAGAGCTTGCGAGTGCGGTTTGCGGACGACTCCTCCGTAGAGCGGATTTCCAATCCGTTCGCTGACTCGTCAACAATGCAGAACGCGGCAGCAAAAAGTTCGGGTGCGAAGAGCGCGAACGGTTTGGAAAACCGTTCTACGGAAGAGCGAGCCACTCTGTGGGCCGCGTTGATTGATGGCCGACCGGTCGAAGTGCGGCGCACGGCGGAGGCGTTCTTGATTCCGCTGCCTGCGTCGGATGATCCGACGGTTGAGCGGCAGCTTGAGCTGTTCTATCGCACGCTCGTCCCCGCTTTGCGCGGCACTGGCGAGTTGCGTCAGCCCCCTCCCGAACTGACGGTGCTCAACGGAGCGGGCGTGTCGCAGCCGATGCAGGTGCTCGACCAACAATGGGAACTGCGTTATCCGCAAGACCTGCTGCTGACGGACAGCAAAGGTGCGTTCATTCCCGATGCGCCGTTGCGCAACACCAATTGGCTCACCCGCCTGCCGCAGAAATTGGCGATGCCGAGTTGGTGGAACATCCAACGCATGGTGACCGCGATGCTGTTGCTGCTCGTTATTGTCGGTTTGATTTGGTCATTTATCCGCTGGAGTTTCCTCAAAGGTTTTGTTGCACCGGCTGTACTGCTCGTCTTCATTTCCGCATTCGTTCTGCCTGCAACTCAATCAGCTCGTAACGCGGCTAGGAAAATGAGTCCGAATGACCTGCGACAACGTGAAATAATTTCGCGATTCGGTGCCAACGACAACGCTGACGATGGAGACGGGGCCGGACACCTCTTTTTTGATCTAGCAACCACAGGTGACGCCCCCTCAGCGGGAGCACCTCCGATGGCAATGTCTCAATCAAAGCCGTTGGCGATGGAGCCAACGGTTTTAGCGACTGAAGCAGCGTCGGAAAAAAAGACCGCAGCGAAAGCCCATTCGCTATTCGCAGACGAGAGCGAGAAACTCAAAGAGCGAAGTCGCCAGTTGAAGAGCGCTGAAATGGATGGGCCGAGATCATCTGACGGGGAGTCAAAGAACGACCAGAAAATGACCGGCATCGCAACCCGATTCAACAAACTCATGAATGAGAAACGTTACGCCGAGGCGGAAGTCCTCGCGAAGCAGGCGAAAGAGCTGGAGTCTGATAATCCAGTCGCGGAAACGATGGTCTACAAATCGAAACTCGCGAGACGTATCGCCGCCAATGACAAGTTGAAGGACGCCAATGAACAGGGCTTCTGGAACTCGCTCGATTCAGTGGAGCTCGCGGGAATTCCCATGGCTCGAGGAAACACACACGACGCTGACGGTTTGGTGGATGCGGTTCGTGCGTTGGAGCACGGCGAAGCAGGTGGCCTGCTGTCGCTGACGATGGCGTTGGAAGGTCAGGCGGATGCGGCGGTCAAAAAGTTTCGGTATCTCGGCACGGAGACGGCCGGGAGCGGGATTGGGTTGGAGATCGTTTACGAAAACCGCGCGGCGGGTTGGACGGGTCGCTGGTTCTGGATTGCCGCGCTGGCGTTCGTTGCTTGGTTGGTTCCGCTGACCGCTCGCAACGTGCGAGTGCTGTGGAGCATTCTGGGTTTGACGCTGCCGTTGGCTCTGGCACCGCTCGCGCCGTTGCCGTGGCAGAACACGCTTGATGGCGTCTTCTTCGGGACGCTCGCGGCAATCGCGCTGTGGACGTCGCGTTGTCTCTGCGATGCGTTGTGTTGTGCTCTGCCACGCATGAAGACGAAAGCGTTTTGGACTCGCTCGCTGAGCCGGAAAACCGCGTTGTTGATTTTCGGTGCGACGTTGCTCGGTTCGGCGACCTCGGCCGTTGCACAGCCGCCGGCCAATCCGGCTCCGCCCGCGAATCCGAATCCGGATGTCCCGGCGCAACCGACGATTGTCGTGCCGTATGACGATCCGAAGAACCCGCTGGCGGCGGAACGAGTCTTCTTGCCGCAAGCGAAATTCATTGAGCTGTGGAACGCGGCGCATCCAGAACAGCGAGTGGCG
Source organism: Planctomyces sp. (assembly GCA_031387195.1). Taxonomy (GTDB): domain Bacteria; phylum Planctomycetota; class Planctomycetia; order Planctomycetales; family Planctomycetaceae; genus SXKJ01. The sequence continues at coordinate 12,768 of JANNDA010000748.1, forward strand.
GCGAACGCTCCGCAAGAAGGTTTGGTTGCGGAGGCACTGTTCGTGGTGACGCCGCTGCCGAAGAAGGCCGAGGCCGAAGGGCCGGCGCTCGCTCGCGTGGTGGCGCGCTTGACGCTGTTTTCGTTTCGCTCGCAGCAAGTCGTGTTGCCGATCCCGCTGCGGCTGACGTCGCTCATTGAAGCCAAGTTGGACGACAAGCCCGCGCCGATTGTGGTGCGCGACGAGAACGGCTCATCGCGGCTGCATGTCGTGTTGGACAAGCCGGGTTTGCATGTGCTCGATCTGGTTGCCGAGATTCCGATCCAACAAGCGGGGCCAGCGGGGCAGTTGCTGTTGTTGCTCGATCCGTTGCCGTCGGCTCGGTTGTTGTTCGTGCCAGATGCGGAGGTGACGTTCCGCGTGAATGGGGCAAGCAATACGTATCGGGTGCGGAAGGGTGTGCTTCCTGTAGAACGGTTTTCCAAACCGTTCGAGAAAGACGGCTCGAAAACAGGCGAATCGAAATCCGTGAAGGAGATCGGCGACGCGAACGGTTTGGAAAACCGTTCTACGGAGGGAAATGAGGTCACTTATTACGAAGTGCCGGTGAATGGCGGCGGTGACGTGCGACTGGCTTGGCAGCCGAAGCAAGCGATCGGGGCGGTCGATGCCATCGTGCAGGCGGAGTCGGCGACGGCGGTGCAAGTGGAGGACGCGGGAGTGCGCATCGTCTCCGGGTGGCAGTTCAAAGTGCCGCGCGGTTCGATCAATGACGTGTCGTTCTCGCTGCCGAAAGAACTCCGCGTGCGATCGATCAGCGGGGCGGATGTCGGCGGCTGGGAACTCAACGAAAACGCCGACGGGCGGGCGTTGCGAGTCTTCTTGCGTCGAGCGGTCGGCGATCAAACGGCGCTGGCGTTTGAGTTATTCATGGAAGCGAAGATCGCGGGCGAAGCGGTCTCGATCAAGGTTCCGGCGTTCGCGCCGCTGCAGGTGACTCGCGACTTCGGTGTGGTCGGATTGTTCGCCGCGCCGCAGTTCGCATTGCGGAACATCGCGACGAAGGGGCTAACGCAGATCAATGTGGATAAGTTCGTCTCGCCGGTCGCTCTGCCGGGAATCACGACAGTACCGCTCAACGCCTTTCGTTACACGGCTCGTCCGTTTGAAGTGAGCTTTGCTGCCGGGCGAAAGGCTCCGGAATCGACGGGCTTCGCGGAACACGCGCTGGTGGTCGAGCGGCGTAAGGTGCGGATGTCGTCGCGGCTGCGTTGGGAATTGGCGGGCGCGTTGCGGTCGAGCGTCAACGTGCAGTTGCCTCCCGGTTGGTTGGCGGTCGATGTCGATGCGACGGCGCTTGAGGACTGGCACGTTGATCCCGCCACAAACTTGTTGACGGTTGAATTCACCGAGCCTCGCATCGGTGCCGTGGAAGTGGTGCTGCAAGGAAACGTCGCCAAGGAACCGGAAGACACGCTGGCCGAGATCACGCTGCCCGTGCCGCAAGAGCTTTCCAAACTGGTGACGCAAACGGCGGTCTGGTTCGACCCGGCGTATCAAGCCACGATCAACGCCTCGAACGGCTGGAAGACTTCCGATCCGGAACAGTGCTCGGAAGAACTGCGATCAAAACTCGGTCGCTCGGCGAAGTTCGTGTTCATGTCAAACGCGCTCGCTCCGGAATTGCTCGGCTTCGATTTGGTGCGAGCCGTTCCGAAGCTGTCGGCGGATGCGGTGACGTTGCTGACGGTTTCCGACACAGCGATCGACTACTCGCTGGCGCTGCAATGGAAAATCACCGAAGCGGCCGCCGACACGTTCACGTTTACGACTCCCGACTGGCTGGCAGGTAAGTTGGACTTTCAGGGAGCAGGTATCCGGCAGACTTCGTTCAAATCGGCGGGCAAAGAGAGCGGCCGAACTCGCTGGACGGTGACGCTACAAGATCCGGTTGGCTCACGCTTCTTCCTGTTGGCGACCGCCACGCTGCCGCCGCCGGAGAAGCGCACCGTCAGCGCGCCGACGATTTCCTTTGATCGCCGTGACGTGATCGACGGAGATGCCGCCGCTCCCGACGCTGAGGGGAGCGAAGTCGAAGTGCCGCACTCGCCGTTGGAGACTCAGCGGCAGTTCGTCGTGCTGATCAACATGAGCGGCAATCAGGTGTCGCCTGTGGGCAACGTCGGTGAAACGGTCCCGCGAGAAGAGTTGCCGATCGTGGTTGATCAACGCTTGGTTGATCAAGCCGCCGCCGTGCTACGAGTGCGAAGCACCGATACAAGCCCGACGCGCAAGCGAGTGACTGGCGAGCAAGACGCCGCGAACAACCAACAAACCGCCGCGACTCCGACATGGAGTTTGAAATCGTTTGCCGCTCAAGCGGGAGCGCCCGCGTCGGTAAATCTGGCGGACCTGACGACGGTCCTTGCGGCCGACGGGACATGGCGGATGCAGGCGATCTACACGATCAAGAATCGCTCGCGACAGTTCCTCGCGCTGCAATTGCCGGAAGGCTCGCAAGCCTTGTCTGTCTTTGTGGCTGATCAGCCGGCGCGGTTGGTGGAGTTGAAGCGTGAAAAAGGTAAGACCTATCAGCTCGTCGCACCGCCGAAGACCAGCGAGGCGGATCTGTCGTTCCAAGTGAAACTGGTTTTGGCGGGTCGGCTGGCGACCGGCGCGTTGCCACGTGGCTTGAAGTTGTGGTCGCAGGATGTCGAGCTGCCGGTGCCGACCGTGGTCTCGCAATCGGATGACAAGGAGTACGGCATCCCGGTCGCACGCACGTTGTGGACGGTGCATGTGCCGCAGGAATGGTCCGCTTATCCGCTCAACGATCCGCAGCGGCACAATCTGTCGCACCAAGGCGGGGACACCGCCGAGGTCGCTTATCGAGCGACGTGGCTGCAAGAAGCGAACGATCTGCTGCGCGTGGTGGAAGGGAACTACAACAGCTCGCAGAAGCTGCAAGCGCGGGACAACATCAAGCAACTCTGGTCGCGGATCGACAGTAGCTCGAACAGTTCTTCGTCCGCCAGTTCCGAAGAAGGCCGCAAACTCTCAGAAGCCGTGCAAGAGTCCAAAGGCAAGCACGCAGACTTGGAAAGCCGAGTCATCATCGAGAGTCTTGATGGAGCTGCCACGAACTTCTATGTCGCCAAAGATCAGCAACAAGCGGCGGAAGCTCGCGCGGCTCAACAACGGGACAAGAACGCGAACGGTCGGCTCTTCTTCGGACAAGGTGGTCAGCAAGGTGGTGGCTTCCAACGCGGGATCGTGAACCTCAACAACAACGACATCCTCACCAGCAATTCGGGGTCAGGTGTGATGAACGGCGAAGACCGCAACGGCAACGGGATTCTCGATGCCGGTGAAGATGCGAATGGCGACGGAGTGCTCAATTTTGGCGACGTCAATGATTCACTTCTCGGAGCGAACGTGAGCAGCCCGGACAGCGGGTTGAAGTTCAAACTCAATGTGATCGCTCCAGATTCAAAGCCGCCCGCAGCCAGGAAGCCGGAGGTTACCAAGAGTAAAAGTTCTGGTTCGCGTCAAACGGCTGGTAAAGGAGTGTCCGAAGAAGATCGAGCGAACCGTCGCAAGCAATCTGTCGATCAACTGCAAGATCTCAACCGAGCCGTCGATAGCGGGAAGCTGGCTCAGCAACAGCAAGTCCAACAGCCTGCGAATCAAAGCGGCGACTTCCGCAACGGAGCACCGACATCTCAGGACATTCCACCGTTCGGCAGCATTGTCCCGAACGCAGTGGGGGATGGGCCGCGTGGCGAGCAGTCCGGAAGGAATTGGTCTGAACCCAGCAACCGCCAACGGGGCCAGTTCACGACCGGCGAGGCAGACGAAAGCCACGGAAGGAATTGGTCTGAACCCAGCAACCGCCAACGGGGCCGCAATGGCATCGCGTCCGGTGGCGGCCAACAAGGAGGTGGCCGCGGTTTTGGAGGACGTGGCCAAGGTGGATTAAGCGGCGGGATGCTCAGTGGAGGAAGGAATTTACCAACAGACTTAAGCGCACACGCGAATGGACCAGTGAGCGGCACTGTGGCGATGGGCGAGAATCTCAGTCTCCAGATTCAACAGAGGCAATCTCTGGATGGCACGGTGACTGCCGCCGGCTGGTCGCAAACCGGCGGCTTGTCGTTGCCGATCGAGATTCAGCGTGAAGGAAACGTCTTGCGGTTCTCTCGCGCGAGCGGTACGCCGCGCTTGGCTCTGGCGGTGCGACCTAACGAGTCGGCCAAGTTGGGGCTCGGATTGATGTGGTCGGTGGTGTGGGCCGTGATCGCCGTCTGGTTGCTCAAGGCGGTTCTCGGCTCCGCGTGCTCGACGAGTTGGCGGCAAGTAACCTGCGGCCTGAGCGTGCTCGGCCTGCTGGGGATGTTCTTCCTGCCGATGCCCTTGAGCGAACTCTGTTTCGTGCTGTTCGCGCTCTCCACCATCGTGCTGGCAATTGGCGTCCTGCGAAGCAAGCGTCAGAATGCGGCCGCGTAAACTCTGTTGAGAGAGTTCTTCGGTTCGGGAGAAACAGCAATGTCCGCCAAAATCAAACCGGCTCCAAAGGTGCCCAAGAAATTCAGCGGTCTATGGATCGCTTGGAATCATGCGCTGACAAAAATCGTTGGCTCCGGCCCGACGTTCGATGCGGTTCTGGAAGCTGCCGAGCAAGCTGGTGAACTGAAACCGTTTCTCACGAAAGCCCCGAAAGGCCCGGCTCAGTTCGCGGGTGGCACGCGATGAAGTTTGCGTACCGTCGCTACGATACGCCCGAGAAATCGCCGTTGGACGGAGCAACCGAAGTCTTCCGCCCGGAGATTCCCGTCCGGCTGATCGGCAAGCGCGGCGACGTCTATGTGTTGGGCTTGCTGGACAGCGTTGTGCTCGGACGTCATGTCGCAGAACGCATCGGCGTGCGATTGAGCCGGAAGAAGAGTTGGCGAGTGCATGGTTTCGGCGGTCAATCTTTGCCAGCCGTTCGCGGTGTTATCGACGTCGAAATTATCCATCGCGGACAATCGCTTTGCTGGTCCGTTCCGATCTCGGTGGTGACTTATGAAGATCCTGACCAGGATGAAGTTGTCTTGTTGGGTCAGTCTGGATTCTTGCAGTTCTTTGATGTGCGATTTTTTGGCGCGGAACACGTTGTGGAACTGAAGCCGAATGCGTTGTTTCCTAAACGTGCAGAATCTCATTGAACGGAGCGTTCTCAATGTCGATCGAAGACCTCTTGTTTGTTGGCTTCAACGGTGTTGTCGTGGCCCTGGAGAAGCAAAGTGGCGAGCAGGTTTGGAAATGGGATTGCCCGAAGCCTTCGCGGCAGATGGTGGCGATCTTGGTGGAAGAGGAATACGTTTTCGCGAGCAGCGCGGGCTACACGTATTGCCTCGAAGGTTTGACCGGACAACAGCTTTGGTACAACCCCTTGAAGGGACTCGGCTCCGGAGTCCCTTGTCTGGCGACGGCGGTTTCTGGTCTATCACCCTCGTTCCTGTTACACGCTCAAACCTTGGCGGATCAAACGGCAGCCGCCTCATCGGGATCCGCTGCGACGACTTAAGTGAATGGTTCACGCACTCGGCCATCGTGCTGGCGATTGGCGTCCTGCGCGGCAAGCGTCAGAATGCCGTTGCTTAAAACGCGAAAGACAGGCGAGCGGGGTGGCGTCAGCCCCCCGGTTTGTTCGTTGAAGAACAGGGGGGCTAACCTGGATTATTCATGGGACGAAGTTAGCACGACGCGCAAGCGAGTGGCCTCAAACGAAATCACTCGCTTGCGCGTCGTGCTAACTCGAAGCAGCCTGCGGCAAAATCTCGCCGCCCCATGAATAATCTCGGCTAACGCCGCCCCGCTCGCCAAAACGTCGCACGAAGCTGGAGCCCCTTGTTGGTATAGGGATATTTTTTGTCGCACGAATTGAGCGTGAATGCAGTCGGCGTTGAGATGCGGTTTGCATCGGGGCAATTCGGCGTGCGCGATGTGTCGTTGAGCGTGCGGCGCGGAGAGTTGATCTCGTTGGTCGGGCCGTCGGGGTGCGGGAAATCGACGCTGCTGCGGATGATCGCCGGGTTGATGGCTCCGACGGCGGGCTCGTTGAACGTGCAGGCGGGATCGGCGAATGACTCGCGGACGGCGTTTGTGTTTCAAGACTCGAATCTGCTGCCGTGGCGGACGGTGTTCGACAACATTCGGCTGCCGCTGGAACTGCGGGGCGTGCCGTTTGACCAACAGCAGGTTGCGGTCGAGGAGAGTCTCAAGCTGATCGGCCTCAAGCCGGGCGATGCGACGAAGCGGCCGAGGATGCTTTCCGGCGGAATGCGGATGCGCGTCTCGCTGGCTCGCGCGTTGGTCACGCGGCCGGAGCTGCTGCTGCTGGATGAGCCGTTCGCGGCGCTCGATGATTTGCTGCGGCAGTTGCTCAACGAAGAGTTGCTCCGCATTTGGACCGAGCAACAGTGGACCGGTCTGTTCGTGACTCACAACGTGGCCGAAGCGGTATTCCTCAGCCAGCGCGTGCTGGTGATGAGCACGTCGCCGGGGACGTTCATCGCGGACATCGCCGTCCCGTTTGCACATCCGCGCGAGCCAGAGCTGCGCTCGACGCCAGAGTTCGCTAAGCTGACGGGCGAAGTCTCGCGACGCTTGCGGGAGGCGGCGCGATGAAACAAATCGTAGAACAGGCGGCTCGCCTGTTTCTTTATTCGGAAGAAAACGCAGGCGAGCCGCCTACGCTACGAAAAACAGCGTTCACAATGACCAATGAGAAGAAGGGCAAGCTGATGAGAACTTTGGCGACTCTGTTATTCGGCGTCGGTTTGATGCTGAGTTTGTCCCCCTCAATTTCCAACTCAGCAGAGACCGGTAAGCGGCCGAATGTGATTTTCATTTTCACCGACGATCACGCCTCGCACGCGATGAGCTGTTATGGCTCGAAGATCAACACGACGCCAAGCCTCGACCGCCTCGCGCGCGAGGGGATGCGGTTTCAAAATTGCTTCTGCACCAATTCGATCTGCGGGCCCAGCCGAGCCGTCATCCTCACCGGCAAACACAGTCATCTGAATGGCTTCAAAACGAACGACAGTGGTAAGGATTTTGATGGGGCTCAGCAGACGTTTCCGAAGCTGCTGCAAAAGAGCGGCTATCAAACGGCGATGATCGGCAAGTGGCATCTCGGCAGTACTCCGACCGGCTTTGATTACTCGGATGTCTTGATCGGACAGGGGCCGTACTACAACCCGCCGATGCTGCAAAACGGCAAGCGAGTTCAACGCACGGGCTACACGACTGAGATCATTACCGACCTCGCGGTGGACTGGTTGGACAAAGGTCGCGACAAAGAAAAGCCGTTCGTGTTGATGTGGCAACACAAAGCTCCGCACCGCGAATGGACGCCGGGACCGAAGCAGTTTGATCTCTACAAAGGCGTCACGATTCCGGAACCGCCGACACTGTTCGATGATTACTCCGGCCGCGGCACGGCGGCTCACAAGCAAGACATGTCGATCGAAAAGACGATGACGCGATTCGACCTCAAACTCGATCCGCCGAAGAACCTCAACGCCGAACAGCTCGCTGCCTGGCACAAGGCGTATGACGCCGAGAATGCCGAGTTCGAGAAGGCAAAACTGAGCGGGAAGGAACTCGTGCGTTGGAAGTATCAGCGTTACATCAAGGATTACCTGCGTTGCGTCGCGGCGGTCGATGACGGTGTGGGACGCGTCTTAAAATACCTCGACGACAACGGACTGGCCGAGAATACCGTGGTGATCTACTCGTCCGATCAAGGCTTTTATCTCGGTGATCACGGCTGGTTTGACAAGCGATTTATGTACGAGCCGTCGCTGCGGATGCCGTTGCTGGTTCGGTGGCCCGGCGTGACAAAACCCGGTTCGATCAACACAGACCTCGTGCAGAACCTCGATTTCTCTGAAACGTTTCTCGACATCGCGGGCATCGCCATTCCGTCGGACATGCAGGGCCGCAGCATCGTCCCGCTGTTGCGCGGGGAGACGCCGGCCGATTGGCGACAGAGCATCTACTACCACTACTACGAATATTTCTCAGACCGGAATGCGCCGCACGATGTTCGCCGACATTACGGCGTTCGGACCGACCGCTACAAGTTGATCCACTTTTACAATGAAGACGAGTGGGAGTTGTTCGATCTGCAAAGCGACCCGAATGAGATGCGGAGCATTGTTGCGGAGCCCGCCAACGCGGATCTGGTGAAGCAACTTAAAGCTGAGATCGTTCGTCTGCAAAAGCTTTATCAAGTTCCGGATGACCGTGGGAAATTGAAGGCGTCAGAGCTGTGATGACTCCCCGTAACACAGGTGGTGCTCACCTAAGTAACCCGAAGCGTAAGCGAGGGAGGACGCTCCAGAAGACTTGAAATTCAGAG
>JANNDA010000773.1:0-1554 GCA_031387195.1 Planctomyces sp.
CCGGCCGAACTCAGTGGCCCAGACGACGATGGTCTCGTCGAGCAGGCCACGCTGCTTGAGGTCGCGCAGCAGGCCGCCAATCGGCTGATCGACCATCGGGCTGAGCTTGCCGTGGTTGTCCTTCAGGTTGGCGTGCGCGTCCCACGAGCCGCCACCTCCGCCGCCGTGATAAAGCTGCACGAAGCGGACGCCTCGCTCCACCAACCGCCGCGCGAGCAGACACGACTCGCCGAACGGTTTCGTGACGGGATTGTTCAAGCCGTAGAGGTCGGCGATGGAGGCAGTCTCGCCGGAGATCTTGAAGGCTTCGGGGATCGACGTCTGCATGCGGAAGGCGAGTTCATACGACTTGATGCGCGCTCGCACGGCCGCGTCTTCGGGATACTTCGCGGCCGACAAGCCGTTGAGTTCGCGGAGCAACTCGAACTCGGCGGCTTGCTCTTCTTGAAAGACTTCCGGGCCGGGCGAGGCGTAGGGCAGGGGGAGGTTCGCGTCGAACTTCAGATGCACGGCGTTGTGCTCCGGGCCGAGATACGCTCCGTTCTGAGCACCCTTGCCGCCGCAACAGACTCCGGGGGGATCGCCGATCGCGACGAAGCTCGGCAGTTCGTCGTTGAGCGAACCCAAGCCGTAATGCGCCCATGAGCCGACGCTCGGATGATAGCCGTCGAAGATGTGATGGCCGGTGTGCATCTCGTACTGCGCGGCGTGATCGTTGTCGGTACACCAGCACGAACGAACGACGGCGATGTCGTCGATCATCGAACCGACATGCGGCCACCAATCGCTGACTTCGACGCCGCTCTCGCCGTGCGGCCGATAGCCAATCTGCATGGGATAGATCTTGGCCATCAACTTGCGTGGCCCGCCTGCGAAGTCGCGCACGTTCTTCCGGTAGAACGGAGACTTGAGCACGGCATCGGCGGCGGGAGATTCCTCGATCGTCATCCCAGCGTACTTGTTGAGCGCCGGTTTTGGATCGAACGACTCCATGTGGCTGACGCCGCCACCCATGAAGAGCCAAATCACGCTCTTAGCTTTCGGCTGCCGCTGCGGTTGTCCGTCAATGACCTCTTTCGAGCCAAGATCGTTTGCTCGAACTACTCCGTCGCGAGCGAGCATGGCTCCCATCGCTAAGCCGGTGAATCCCAGGCCGCAATCGGCGAGAACGCTGCGGCGAGTTCGTTGGCACGGGAGCGGGTGGAGAGTGGTTGACACAGCAGGACTCCGGAAGGGTGAGAGTTCGCAATGAGCGTGGTCAGGTTAGCCCCTCAGTCGGCTTCCACAAGTGAGATCTCGAGTTGGAGGATGGCCACTCGCAGCCCATTTGTGGTCGTTCACGGAGAGTCGAAGTGTGGAACGGTCTCAGGCAAAGTTCTCAAATTCCCTGGCGATTTCCTGGAGGTTGCATTGAACTGCACTTTCTGGGATTCGGGGATTCTACACAGCGAGCCTGAGCAGTCGTTGCAAGAGGGATCGGATTTTCTTGGTGAGCGTGGCGTTGTCGGAGGCGTGCGAAAAATCGTTCAGGAGACATTGCGTTTGCAGGGCTTT
>JANNDA010000779.1:0-5467 GCA_031387195.1 Planctomyces sp.
CGTTGCCGGCGATGTTGCCGGTGTTGGCCAAGAAGCGAACGATGTCCGCACCCGCTTCGGTGTTGACGTTACCGGTCAGCGTGGCACCAGCAGCCACTGTGACGAGGTCCGCTCCGTCACCACCCAGGATGTTGTAAATGCTGTTGTTCGCCGTGGCGGCGAAGGTATCCACTGCCGTGCCACCTTGCAGCGTGCTGAAGCCGCTGAAGCCGACGCTGTTGGCACCCACCACGTAGGTCGGGGCCAGAGCCAAGTTCCAAGTGCTGACGGCATTCAAGCCAATCAGCGTGCCGCTCGCCGAACCGAACAGGTTGTCGATTTCGACATAGCCGCCGGTGACCGCACCGAGCGCTGTGCCGTCCGCTCCGGTTCCATCCAGAAGCTGGATGACCGAGTTGATGAGCAGATCACCTTGCAGCGTGTTGCTGCCGGTCCCGCCATCGACGTTGCCGGTCAGCAGCGCGTCGATGTCGAAGAGGTCGTCGCCTCCGGCACCTTGCAGAGTGAACAGGCTGGGTCCAGGAGCCGTGACGTTGAAGCGGTCATCCAGGTTGCCACCGATCAGCGTGCCGAAGGCCGAGACATTCAGCGTGTTGCCGTTGGTGATGTATTGCGGTGAGCCGTCGAGATTCCAGATCGCCGACGAGTTGTTGCCGGTGATGCTCGCACCAACGCCGTTGCCGTTGATCGTTTCCACGTCAGCGAAGTTGCCGACGATGTCCGCTTCGGTTCCGTCGAAGCCGTTGACGTCCGCGTTGGTGATGACCACCGCGCTGATGACGTTCCCTTGCAGCGTGTCCAAGCCACCTTGGCCATCCACCACGCCACCCGTGGCACCGAACAGGTTCACTTGCGAGTTGATGTTGAAGATGTCGTTGCCCAGACCACCCAGCAGGCTACCGGCGTGCGGAGCGGACAGGTTGTAGGTATCGACACCCGATCCACCTTGCAGGGTCTCCATGCCGGAGATCGTCAAAGATTGCTGGACCAGAGTGCTGCCAGTGCTGCGGTAGAAGCGATTCGCCGCAGTCAGATCCCAGGTCGCCGCGAAATTCACACCGACCAGTGTGTCGTTGGCCGCACCGCCGATCAGAGTCGTCATGTTGTTGAACGAGCCGATCACGCCGGGGACGTTTCCTTGGAACCCGTCGATCGTGCCGACGTCGGTGAGGTTCACCGTCCGTGAGACAATCTGTGCCGAGAGGTCGATCGTGCCCGTGTTGCCGAGGTCCACCGTGCCGGTGACTTGGCCACCCGGAATGACAGAGACAAAGTCTAGTCCCGGCCCAGTGAAGATGTTGCCGGTCAACACTGCGCCAACGAGGAACTGGTCTGCTTCGGTTTGTCCCGCAATGAAGGTGGGAGGAACAGCGGGAGGAGTTCCCAATGCGGTCACCGGATCGGAGACCAAATCGACGTCGGTTGCTCCGGTAATTAAGAAGGCGTCGATCCCACGGCCACCCACCAGCGTGTCCCAGTTGCCGAGGATGCCCAGAGTCGCAAGACCAGGACCAGCGTTGTAGCTCGAAGTCGCTCCGTTGATCGTCCACAGCGCGTTCAAACCTAGGAGGTTGACGCTTCTCAGCACGCTATCAACCGTGTTGCTCCCTTCGATCGCGTCGATGCCAAAGAAGCCCACCGGCGTGATGCTCCCCTCGGTGCCGGTAAATCCTGTGGCATTCGCATTGGTGAGTTGCACGTCATTGATCAGGTCGCCACGCAGCGTGTCGCTCCCTCCTTCGCCGCTGATCAAACCGGTCAAGGCCGCATCGACGTCGAACACGTCCGCTCCGTCACCACCCAGCAGATTGAACGCGCTGGCGGCGATGACGTTGAAGTTATCGACAGCGCCGTTCCCTTGCAGGTTGGCAAAGCCGGTCAGGCCGACCGTCACTGCTCCGTTGTTGTAGGTCGAGTTGACCGCTCCGTTGATCGTCCACGTGCTGTTGGTGTTCCCACCCGTGAAGGTCCCACCGGCGGCAGCCGCGTTGAACGTGTTGATGTTGTCGAATTCGGATGAGGTTCCCGTGATCTGGCTCGAATCACCTTGCAGGCCATCGACCGATCCGGCACCGCTCACGCTCACGTTGGCATTCGCCAAGTTAAAGAGTCGCAGCGAGTCGGTTCCCCCTTGGCCATCCACGCGACCGTTGAACAGCACGTCGAGGAAGAAGTCGTCATTCCCCGCACCACCCGCCAGAGTGATCGGCTGCTGTGCCGGTGCCGCGTTGGTTGTCATCACAGCGTAGGTATCGACCCCCGTGCTCCCTTGCCACCGATCAAACCCGCTGATGGTCAGCACGCGACCGCTCGCCGTGTGCTGGTAAGTCTGAACCGTATTCTGCGTCCAAAGCGCGTTAGCTCCCACCACGCCAGTCAGCGTGTCGTCCCCAGTTCCACCGTTCAGAACCTCAATGTTGTCCGAGAATCCGATATCTCCGAAGCCTTCCGTCGTTCCCAAAGCAAGGTCGTAGGTGTTGCCCACCAAATCCAACGAGTAATCGACCGTGTCGGTTCCCGTCTGACCGTCGATGAAGGTCGGCGTCTGATCGGCCGCATGATTGAACCGATCGTTCCCCGCACCGCCGCGCAGGCGGAGTGTGTTGTTGACGGTCGTGTTGAACGTGTCTGCGGCACCGCCACCTTGCAGAGTTTCAAAGCTGGAGAACTGCACCGTTCGTGCAGCCACACCCGCACCGGTTGTGTAGGTCTGCGCGAGGGAACCGAGTCCGTTCCAAGTGCTCACGACTCCTTGGCCGTTGAGCGTGTCCAATCCCGCGCTACCGACCAGAACATTGATATTGGTGAATCCGCCGATGACTCCCGTCGCCGTGCCGTTGAAGCCATCGCTCAAACCGCTGCTAATCAGAGTCACCGTGACCGGTGCTCCGTAATTCGTGTAGTTCAACGTCATACTGGTCCCGCCGTCGATGAGGCCGGTGACCAGGGCCTGCGCCGTAATGAAGTTGCCGATGTCGTTGCCGCCACCCGCGAGGATGTTGCCGGTCAACGTCGCCTGCACGTTGATCGTGTCGGCAGCCGCTCCACCCAGGATATTGACCGCCGTGTTCCCATCGACGTTGAAGATGTCGCCGAGATCACCCGCTTGCAGGTTGGTGAAGCCAGAAACGCCGATCGTGCCGTTCATTTGCCCATCGTCGTAAGTCGCCGTCCCGTTCAACGTCCAAGTGCCGTTGAAGGTCGGGATGGTGCTGCCACCAAACGTCCCGCCGCTGCCGACGATCGCGTTGATGCCGCTAAAGCCACCCAAATCCGGTTCGGTGCCGGAGTAACCAAGGAGATTCGATCCCGTGAGGCTCACCGCGTTGATCTGCGTCCCTTGCAGCGTGTCGTTCCCCGCTTGGCCATTCACGGTCAGAGTCGTCGTGGGGGAGTTCACAATAAACGTGTCATTGCCAGTCCCACCGAAGAGGTCTTCCCAGCCGGAGAAGACCAACGTGCGGCCGCCGCTGACATAGGTCTGCACCGCTGCGAGTGTCCAAGTCGCGGTCGCATTCAGCCCAATAAGGAAGTCATCCGGATCGCTGCCACCGATGAGGGTCGTAACGTTGTCGAACGTGCCGGTGATTTGACCTTGGACTGTCGTCCCCGCGAAGCCGATGGCCGAACCCAAACCGGTCAGTGTGCTATCCGTGTATTGGTCGAAGGTTTGCAGGCTCATGTTCAACGTGATGCCGTTCAAGCCGCCGTCCACATTGCCGACGATCTGACCAACACCCAGGAAGTTGACGACATCCACGCTATCGCCACCGAGCACATTCACCGCGACGCTCGCCGACACGTTGAACGTGTCGATGGCAGCGCCACCTTGCAGATTGGCGAAGCCGGTGAAGACCACCGAGCCGTTCCCTCGCTGATCGTCGTAGCTCAGGACCGTTCCTAGCGTCCAAGTGCTGTTGGTGTTCTCGCCGGTCAACGTGCTCCCCACCGCTCCCGTGCCGGTGATCACATCGATACCGTTAAAGGAGCCGAGGTCGCTTTCGTTGCCCGAATAGCCCTGAACGGCAGAGAAAGTAACGAGGGTGACAGCATCGATCACCGCACCCGTCAGGATGTCGTTCCCGTCACGGCCAAAGAGGATTTCGGTCGTCGTGGCGGTGACATCGAACGTGTCATTGCCCGTTCCGCCGAAGAGTGATTCCCAGCCGGAGAAGTTCAGCGTGCGACCGCCAGTCATGTAGGTTTGATTCGTCCCGACCGCCGCCACCGTCCAGACCGCATCGGTCGTGAGGACCGACAACAGGAAATCGCCGCCATTGGCTTGGCCGCGCAGCGCCGTGATGTTGTCGAAACCGCCGGTGACGTGACCGAAGACCGTCGTCCCGGCAAAACCGATCGAGCCCAAGGCGGTCAGCGTGCTATCCGCAAACGCGCGAGTCGCCGCGCTCATGTCCAACGTCGCCCCGTTCGCTTCGCCGTCCACCGTGCCGAGGATCTGAGCCGCTCCAATGAAGTTGAAGTTGTCGTCGTCAGCGCCACCGAACAGGTTGACGGCGTTCGTTGCCGTCACGTTAAACGTATCCACGTTCGAGCCGCCGCGGAGGTTGCTGAAGCCACTGACGCTCAGGAAGTTGACCCCGTCGTCGGTGTAGCTCGGAGCGTTATTCAACGCCCACGTCGCCGCGTTGTTCTCACCCGTCAGCCTGCTGGTCGCGCTGCCGTTGCCGATGATCACGTCGATGTCGGTGAAGCCAAACACGACACCATCCGTAATCAGGCTGTCTTCGTTGCCGTCGAAGCCGCTAGCGGTCGCACCGGTCAGCGTCACCGCATCAATGGCCGTCCCTTGCAACGTATCGACGCCGCCATTGCCACTCACCGGAGTAAAGACTGTCGGAACCGAGGAGGTGAGCGTCGCATTGATAATGAAGTTGTCAGCGCCGCTGCCACCAGCGAACACGATCGTTGTCGCGCTCACGACGGTAAACGTATTCCCGCCGCTGCCACCGACCACTACTTCGATGCCCGAGAAGGTCAAACTGCGCGCATTGGTGGCATACGTGTGCGTCGTGCCGTCCAACGTCCAAGTACTGGTCGGGTCGGCGGTCCCGAACAGAGCGTCAGCCCCTACGGCAGCCGGGGCTCCCACGATGTTCGTGATGTTGTTCGCCGTCCCCGTGAAGAACAAGTTAGTAATGTCATCGACTTGGAACCCATCGACCGTGCCGCCCGCCGTGAGTTGCAGGATCGCTGGAATAGCAGTCTGACCGCTGAAATCCAACGTGCCGCTGGTATCCAGGTCGATGTCGCCATTCACCGAGCCGCCGGTCAGGAAGTTGACGCGGTCGTCGTCTCCCGCCTCACCAAAGATGTCGCCGGTCAGAATGGCCGACAGGTTGTAGATATCGTTCCCATCCCCGCCACGGAACTGCTCACCAACGGCCCCGACGTTTCCATCGACGTCAAACGTGTCGATGCCATCGCCACCTTGCAGGATCAGGAAGTC
>JANNDA010000794.1:0-3958 GCA_031387195.1 Planctomyces sp.
GCTCTGCTTGGACCGCTCAATGCCTGCTGATTCTCCGAACTTGCTGAACCAACTTCTCGAAGACCGCATCCTCGTTCTGGATGGCGCGATGGGAACGATGATCCATCGGTATCAACCGACGGAAGCGGACTATCGCGGTCAGCGATTTGCCTCGCATCCGATCGACTTGAAGAACGCGGGGGACGTGCTGGTCTTCACGCAACCGAAGATGATTGCGGAGATTCACCGTGCCTATCTCGACGCCGGGGCCGACATCATCGAGACCGATTCGTTCAATGCAAACATCATCTCGCTGCGCGAATTTCAGTTGGATGATCTCACGCACGAGATGAATCGCACGGCGGCCGAGTTGGCTCGTAGCGTGGCCGATGAGGTCACGAAGTTGAATCCGTCCAAGCCGCGATTTGTCGCCGGCAGCATCGGGCCGACGAAAGTGATGCTCTCATTCAACGCCGACAAAGCGGGCGTGCGGCCAGTCACATTTGATGAGATGGTCGATTCGTATGCCGAGCAAGTTCGTGGATTGCTCGATGGCGGCGTGGACCTGCTGTTGCCGGAAACGTCATTCGACACACTCAATATGAAGTCCTGTTTGGTGGCGATCGAACGTGTGTTTGCGGAGCGAAGCGTTCGTATCCCGGTGATGATTTCCGGCACGATCTTTACCGGCGGACGGACGCTGACCGGGCAATCGCTGGAAGCTTTCTGGACGTCACTGGCTCATTATCCGGCCCTCTCCGTCGGACTGAATTGTGCGTTGGGACCGGCGCAAATGCGGCCGTATGTCGAACTGTTATCGAGCCTCTCGACACGGCACATCAGTTGTTATCCGAACGCCGGGATGCCCGACGGCATGGGCGGTTTTGACTCGTCGCCCGACGAAGTCGCCGGACACATTCACGACTTCGCTAAGAACGGCTGGGTGAACATCGTCGGCGGCTGTTGTGGCACGAATCCCGATTACATCCGCAAAATCGCGGCTGCTGTTGAAGGACTGTCGCCTCGCAAGATTTCTGACGCACCGCGCTGGTCCGCGTTCGCCGGGCGCGAGCGGGTCGAGGTTCGACCTGATGCCAACTTCTTGATGATCGGCGAGCGGACGAACGTCACCGGCTCGCGGAAGTTCGCGCGGCTGATCAAGGACGGTCAGTTCGACGAAGCCCTTGCCGTCGCTAAGCAGCAAGTGGAAAGCGGCGCGAATCTGATCGACGTCAACATGGACGAAGGGCTGCTCGACAGCGAGCAGGCGATGACGCACTTTCTGCATCTGATCCACGACGATCTCGACATCAGCCGCGCTCCAATCATGGTCGATAGCTCGAAGTTCAGCGTGCTCGAAGCGGGCTTAAAATGCCTCGAAGGCAAAGGGGTCGTGAACTCGATCAGCATGAAAGAGGGCGAAGAGAAATTCCTCGAACAGGCGCGGATCGTCCGCCTCTACGGCGCGGCGGTTGTCGTCATGGCGTTCGATGAGTCCGGTCAAGCGGTCACGGCTGACCACAAGGTCGCGATCTGCCAGCGCGCGTTCAAACTGCTCACCGAGAAAGCCGGCTTCGCGCCCGAAGACATCATCTTCGATCCGAACATTCTGACGATCGGCACCGGCATGGAAGAACACGCGAACTACGCGGTCGAGTTCTTCGAGGCCGTGCGCCGCATCAAACAAGTCTGCCCCGGAGCGAAGACCTCCGGCGGTGTGAGCAACGTGTCATTCTCATTCCGTGGCAATGACGCGGTGCGAGAAGCGGTCAACGCGGTCTTTCTTTATCACGCGATTCAAGCCGGGCTCGACATGGGGATCGTCAATGCCGGGCAACTCGCGGTGTATGAAGAGATCGACAAGGAATTGCTTGCTCACGTCGAAGATGTGGTCATGAATCGCCGTCCCGATGCGACCGAACGGCTGATCACTTTCTCCGAGAAATTCAAAGGGGTCGGCGGCAAAGAGTCGCCTGATGCCGTCGCAGAGTGGCGACTGGGCACGGTCGAAGATCGACTCAAACATGCCATGCTCAAGGGAGTCACCGACCATATTGACGCAGACACCGAAGAGGCTCGGCAAAAATACGGTCGCCCACTCAGCGTCATTCAAGGTCCGCTGATGGCCGCCATGAGCGTCGTCGGCGAACTATTCGGTGCGGGGAAAATGTTCCTACCGCAGGTTGTGAAGTCCGCTCGCGTGATGAAAAAAGCGGTCGCTTATCTTGAGCCATTCATGGAAGCCGAGAAGGCGGCAGCCGCATCTGAAATCTCAAATTTGAAGTCTGAGCCAACTTCGTCATTCCGAGGCACGATCGTGATCGCCACCGTCAAAGGGGACGTTCACGACATCGGCAAAAACATCGTCGGCGTCGTGTTGCGGTGCAATAACTTCGAGGTCATTGACCTCGGCGTGATGGTCCCCTGCGAAAAAATTCTCGAAACGGCGAAGGAAAAACACGCGCAGATCATCGGTCTGAGCGGACTCATCACCCCCTCGCTAGACGAGATGGTTCACTTCGCCAAGGAAATGAAGCGGCAAGGATTTTCAATCCCGCTGATGATCGGGGGAGCGACAACCTCGTCGAAGCACACGTCGGTGAAGATCGCTCCGGGTTACGATCACACGGTCGTTCATGTGCTCGATGCGTCGCAGTCTGTGCCCGTTGTCGAAAATCTGCTCGATCCGACTCGCAAGCCGGAGTTCGATCGCCAAAACGCCGCGACTCAGGAACGGGATCGCGCCAACTTCGCCGACCGCAACGCACGGTCACTCGTCCCGTATTCCGACGCTCTGGCTCGACGCTTTCAAACCGATTGGGCCACCGTCGATATTCCAACTCCGGAGTTTCTCGGCCTGCGTTTGTTCGACGATTTTCCGTTGGCGGAACTCGTCCCGTTCATCGACTGGTCGCCGTTCTTCCAAACGTGGGAGCTGAAAGGGAAGTATCCGGCGATCTTCAACGATCTGACCGTCGGCAGTGAAGCGAAAAAGTTGTACGACGATGCTCGAATGCTTCTCGGCCAAATCATCGCCAACAAATGGCTGACCGCTCGCGGCGTGTTCGGTTTTTGGCCGGCCCACAGCGAAGGCGATGACGTCATCGTGGAGGCCGGGCATCCCAATTCCGCTGTCGCAGCAAACCCGATGATCTCTGACCTCCGACCTCCGACTTCCGATGTCATCCGTTTTCCGATGCTCCGCCAGCAATGGGAGCGCAAAGGTCAAAGCGACTTCCGCTCGCTGGCCGACTACATCGCGCCAGCCAACTCCGGCCGCGCGGACTACCTCGGAGCGTTCGCGGTCACGACTGGCATCGGCTGTAACGAACTGAGTGCTCGCTTCGACAAAGAACACGACGACTATCAGTCAATCATGGCGAAAGCCCTCGCCGACCGATTGGCTGAAGCGTTCGCCGAATGTCTGCACAAGCACGCTCGTGATGCGTGGGGTTATGGTCGCAACGAGGGGCTAACAACGGACGACCTCCTCGAAGAAAAGTATCGCGGCATCCGCCCGGCCTTCGGCTATCCCGCCTGTCCCGACCACACGTCGAAGCGCCCACTGTTCGAGTTGCTCCACGCCGAGAAAAACGCCGGCATCCAACTGACGGAGAGCTTCGCGATGCTCCCGGCCGCAGCGGTCAGCGGCCTGTACTTCGCACATCCACAAGCTCGGTACTTCGCGGTCGATCGTCTCACGAAAGATCAAATCGAAGGTTACGCGAAGCGAAAGGGCCAGTCTGTCACCGAAGTGGAACGGTGGTTGTCGCCCAATCTGGGTTATTGAAATTGAAGACGATCGCCATTTGGTTACTGCGATGCGATTCTACGTAGCCATCATCGCTCCGTGCGCCGTGAAAGGTGTTGATCTTGAGCGGGGGATAATCCCGCCCGGCAACTTGTTGTTCCAGCCGGTAGCAATTGGAGCAACGGTGGAGGCAACGAAACCGTTGAAGCCTTCGATGGAAAGGGCCGC
>JANNDA010000824.1:0-1736 GCA_031387195.1 Planctomyces sp.
TGCGGACTCGCGCGGACACAGTTCCGTCCGGCGACTTCAACATCAATGACGTGACGAGTTGGCTCGCCATGTCACCCGCGCCGGTCAGCGTCAGCAATGTGCCGCTAGCTCCGGCGGGGATATCGGTTCCCGTCGCGGTGACTCCCGGTGGCAGTTGGCCGAGCGACAGTTGCAGCGGGCCGTCGTAGCCGCGCCGCGCAACATTCACCTCAAACACTTGCGACTCACCGGACGCGATGTTGCTGACGTCGGATTTTGCTGTGGCAGTCAGTTCGGGCGTGGGCTTGTCGGCATTGGTCACGACAAGCCGATAGATCGCTTGCTCGTTCGCGATTTCCAGCGAGTCGCGCAGCACGACAATGAGCGAGTCGAGTCCGGCCGGGACAGTGAATTCCAGTCGGGGGTCAATCGACATCGGGCCGTCGTCATTGCTGGCGAGCACTCCGCCGTCTTTGTTACGGAGTTCCAACACCGCGTCGACGCGCGAGCCGAGTCGTTCGGCGAAGACTTCCAACGTCAGCTTCGCTCCGGGTGTCACGACGAATCGGTACTGATCGAGTTGGCCCGGCGCATCGAGCCGGCCGCTAATGGCGACCGGAATCGTAGGCACGGGCGGCTCGCCTGTGCTGCTGGCTTGAGAAGCAACAGGTGGGACTCCTGCTGCCACGGTGGACTCAATCAACTCGGCCATCGAACTGAGCAGCACGCTCGGCGGTGGCCCACTTGCCAATTGCGGATTCGGAAACGCGGTCGGGATCACGTCGCCGTCCATCGGCGCTTTGAACGGCAACTTCGCGCCGCCACTTGCTCCGAGCAGTTCGAGAGCGACCTCTTGTCCGCGCGTCACCGCTGGCGGAAATGCGAGGTCAGCAAAATGCCATTGGCCAACCTTCAGCCGAAAGAAACTGACTCCCGGCGGAGCGTATTGCAGGTCGTGAATCTCAATCGTGTATTGCCCATCGCGCGGCAACTTGATGGCGATGCGGCAATCTCCGGCCAGCGTTCGCGACGGCATCGCCCAGGCCACTTGGACTCGCTGAGCATCAAACAAATGCACAACCGGCCGCAGCTTGCTGCCGAGCCGTTTGGCTTCGACTTCGATCAAAACATCTTCGCCCACTTTGCCGGTGAACGACGTCTTCGAGACACCGCGTCCCGGCACCGATCCATGCAAGCTGGCGGGCAGCGCGGCGATCGTTTCGGAGATCGGCAACTGCGGTAGCCGGTCGAGCGCGACAGTCACGCTGTTCGAGACTCCGTCGTTCGTCGCCAATCGAAGTTGCGCAACTCCGGGAGTTGTTTCATTCGGCAGAGTCGCCGTCAGCACGAGACGATTCACATTGCTCAGCTTGTCATCAATCACCGCGGCAACCGAGATCGCATTGAGCCACAGCTTCGGAGCCGGCAAGAGATCAACTCCATCAATCGTCACGACCGTCGGCTGACCGATCTGAAACCCGCGCACATTGACGCTACGAATTTCCGGCGGACGAGCCACCGCGACGGACGACATCAGCGTCAGTCCGCAGACCATCATCAGCATTCGCGAGCCGGTTTTCGTCATGCTCAGTGTTCCGAATCTACGTTCGCAGGTTCTTGAGCGATCGGCTCAAATCGTCTTTCATCTGTTTCCAACTCGTCTTCCAGCGCATGCGCGGCATGGCCTGACGGTCCACTTCATCGAATTCCGCCAGACGATACAAGACGTGAGCCACGTCGGCGACGTCGAACGTCCG
>JANNDA010000837.1:0-4585 GCA_031387195.1 Planctomyces sp.
TACATCAGTTCGACAGCGCAATCATTCGCTTGGCCTCGGATGATTTCTCTCGGCGCGGAGAGAAACCGGATCCCCAAATAGTCGTCCATGAGCACGTTTGCAGAACGAACCTCCGGGGACTGGATGACGAGATGGGGCATGTACTGCCCGGAGCAAAGGTCAGGCATTGTAGCGCGTCCACCGTTGTCGTGGCTTAGAAAGGTGACCAATGCTCGGACGACGGGTAACACGCTCATAACTCAAACTGACGAACAGAGAATAGTCACACGACAGGCGAGCCGCCCGTCGCTACGACTGAATCAATCCCTTTACAAGCTTGCCGCCATTCACGATCTCAATGGGTCGCGTGCCGAAGGCCAGCAGTTCGGCGTCGGCGTTGATGCCGAGTTGGTGATAGACTGTGTGGAGAAAATCTTCGAGCGGCACGGGGTCGCGGGCGGGTTCGCTGGCGGTGGCGTCGGAGGCTCCGTAGATCAGGCCGCGTTGGATGCCGCCGCCGGCCAGGATCATCGAGTACGACCTGGCCCAGTGATCGCGGCCGTTGTCGTTGTTGACCTTGGGCGTGCGGCCGAACTCGGAGGTGATCATGACCAGCGTGCTCTGTAGGAGGCCGCGCTGATCGAGGTCCGTCAGCAAACCGGCGATCGCGTGATCGAGCGGCGGAGCTTTGTCCTCGAAGTCGGCCTTGATGTTCGAGTGGCTGTCCCAGCCGCCGTAGTCGATGGTGACGAACCGCACGCCCGCCTCGACCAGCCGCCGCGACAACAGCAACCGCTCGTTCACCGCCGCCGGTGCATTGCGGGCCTTCAGCCGATAGCCGGTGCCGTACAGCTTGCGAATGTGCTCCGGCTCTTCGCTCAGCGAGAACGCGGCTTGAGCCTTCGGCGACGTCAGCAACGTCTGCGCTTGAGCGAAGAACTCGTCCTGCGTGTTGAGCTGATCGACATCGCCATCAAGTTTGCGGAGTCGTTGCTCGACGATCTGCCGCGCGACACGCCGGCGTTCGAGTTGCTCCATCGTCAGGCCGACAGGCAACGAAAAATCCTTCACACGGAAGGGGCCGGAGTCCCCCGGATCGGCTCCGAGTTGGAACGCTCCGAACTTGCTGCTGAGGTATCCGGTGCCGCCCGTGAAGCCATTCAAGTTCGGCACGGCGACATAGGCCGGCATGTTCTCGCGCGGGCCAAAGTGCTGCGACACGACGGCTCCCATCTGCGGGTAGTCGATGACTGTTGTCGGCAAATAGCCGGTGAAGAGGTGATACGACGCCAGCCCGTGATCGGGGATGCGGCACTGACATGATCGCACGACCGTGAACTTGTCTGCAACCTGAGCCATCCGGCCGAAGTGCTCGCTGAAGAGTTCGCCCGTCTTGGTCTTCGTGACATTGAACGGTCCGCGATACTCGGCCGGTGCCTCCGGCTTCGGATCGAACGATTCCTGCGAGGCAAAGCCACCACCGAGGTTCAGATGAATGATGCTCTTCGCGGGGCCATCTTTTTTCGTCTCCGCCCGCGCCTTGCCACGCAGCAAGTCGCTGAGTGACAGTCCCAACGCCCCGCAAACACCGACCTGCACGGCCTGACGGCGACTCATCCGAGCCAGTTGCTGATACGCCGAGCAGCCCGCTCGATCTTGCCGTTGTTGATTCATGAATTCGGTTCTCCGATGTTCTCATGGCGACAGGCGGCTCGCCGGACTTTCAGAAGGCGTTTGAGCGAGCGTTTTTTGGACGCTTCGCCGAGAGTTCCTCAGGACAAAAAGAAGGCCGTTCGACGTATTCGCCGAACGGCCAATTCTGATGAAAAGTGGAGGCAGGGGGAGACGAGCTCCCCAACCAACCATTGAGCAACGGTAACTCCAAAAGTTCTCGCTAACAACCACTTTCGACGTTTCCCATTTTGCACGTATCTTGCGAAGAATGGAACCAAATCGGATACCAAATCGGATACTGGAGCAAGTCATGTCGTTTCTTGTGTCTTAGAGACGACTACAGCGGTAAAGCCGACAAGAATCCAATTCAACAGGTTTACAAATACGTCCAGCAAATTCGATCTGGCAAAGCTCTTGACCGAAACGGAAGACCGATCACCGTGCCAGCGACGATTCCGTTTTACGCTTACGTCGTCTGTGACTTGATGCCGAAACTCGATGACCAAGCAATCGGCTGGCGGATTTGTGGCCGTGGCACCGACTGCCGAATAAGTGAAGTCCAGCGTTGCCTGTGCTTGCCGAAACTGGCGAATGGATTCGGCAACAGGCTTTCGGAAGGACGGCATCTTCATCAGCAACTTTTCTGCATTGGGAATTCTGCTGGCCAATGAAGGAGGTCACTGCTCCACGTTCAGCACATTGGATTTGAGCTTGCCCTTCCAAACAGGAATTATCTCCGTCTTGGTGTCGTCAGCGATTCCCTCAAAGTGAGCCACGATCTGGTTTTTCCCTGGTTTGAGCTTCACGGCGAAGTCTTTGTCTTCAGGCGACCAAAAGTCTTCCAATCGCAACGTCAGCGAATAAACCGAACCGGCCCGAAGTGGCACGAGGTAATCGTCAACACGGCCAGCCACTCCCGGAAATCGCTTGTCTGAAAAATGAAGCTCTCGTGTTTTGCCAGCGGCGTCAGTCTGGTTCAAGCGAATCTTGTCTGGCAGATGAAACTTTCCGTTGGCCAGCATGATTCCCAAATTCAGAATCACGTCTTGTTCGCTCACATTGCGAATGGCCACCTGAAACTTCACGTCACCGGCCTTGGCTGGCTTGATGACGGACACGGACATTTGCAAGCCCTTCGTCGGCTCGCCCCATTGTTCGTCTGCCGCCGATGCTTGCCCGACAGTCATCAGAAAAACTGCCATCGCCGAACTGATGAATTGCGTCCGCATTGCGTTCTCCAATCTCGTTGTTACAGAACACGCCGGTCCAATGAGTTTCACGATGACGTGAGAGATCATCCACGCCCGAAAAGTTTCCAGTCAATTGAAAGAATTCGCCATTCGTAGCGGGAGTTGACAGCCTCATGTTTGAAAAGAAGCACGAACCGCTGCTGCCTCGTGCGGAATTCGTTTTCCGCTTGGGACGCAGCTTCGGAGTGACGCTATTGATCGTCGCCGTGTCGCTGCTGATGGGCAGTGTCGGCTATCACCACTTCGCCAATCTACCTTGGATCGACGCTCTGTTGAATGCCGCCATGATCCTCACTGGGATGGGACCGGTGAATCCAATGACGACCACAGGAGGAAAACTGTTTGCGACGTTTTACGCTCTCTACAGCGGGATTTCCTTTCTCACGATGATGGCGGTAATCACGGCTCCGCTCATTCACCGGTTGCTTCACAAGTTTCATTTGGATGGCGAAGTCGATGACAATCAGGAAGCGACATGACTGGAGCGTCCCATGTCTGAACTCATCGCCTACCATGAAGCCGGTCACGCTTTGATGGCTGTCCTGCTCGGCGGCAAGGTGAAGCAAGTCACCATCGAGCCGGACAATGACGACGGCCCTGATCGGCAAGGTGATACCCAAGTGCTTTGGCGTCGATCAAGAATCAACGACGATGAGTTTGCGAAGATTGCCGTGCAGGTCAGCTTGGCTGGGCCGGTTGCTGAAATGATCTATTCCGGCGATCCGTATCATCCCGGTTTGGTCGCTGAATGGGCAGCCGACTGGCATGAAGCGTGGGAAGCAGCCACGTCACTTCATCCCATTGAACGACAGCGACTCGAATATCTGGAGCAGGTTTCGATTCAACTTTATCACCGACTCAAGCAAGACGATCTTTGGGCAGCACTCGCCTCGTTGGCCGACAACTTGCTGGCGCACGAGACTCTGGATTGCGAGCAAGTTGATGAGATCGTGGAAGACTGGTTCCCCCGATAAACTCACACGACCGACCAACTCACTTCTATGCCGAGGTCATCTCATGCCACGTCTCCTGATTGCCGTCGTCCTGAGTCTCATCGTCGCTCAATCAGCAGCAAACGCCCAAGAATCCAAGCTTGATGGCCTCAAGGTACTGGATCGATTTGTCGGTAGCTGGAGCACAACTGGCACAAACAAAGTCGATGGATCAAAGAGTACCGTGAAAGAGAGCACGGCATGGTTTCTCAAAGATCGTTTCATCGTCGGCAGAGAAGCCAGCCAACCAGACGGCGTGAAATCGCTGTGGCTCATGACCTTCGACCCGGAATCAAGAACCTACCCGTTCTGGTACTTCAACAACAAAGGAGGTCTTGGTGCAGAATGGGGCAGCACATGGAACGAAGCCACCAAGACGCTGACCGGAAAAGGCACGGATACACCGCCCGGATGGACCAGTGGCGGAACCAATCATTTTCCAGACAAGAATTCCAATCACGCTGCGTTCTGGATGAAGGACGATTCGGGCAAAATGTTGTTCGACGTGGAGGCCAAGAAGACACGCCAACCGGACGAAGCTGGCAAAGGCATCGTTGCCGCATGGTCCAAACAAGAAACCGCTGATCCGCCGCTGCCAACTGAATTAAAAATCTTGGAGCGGATGATTGGAAATTGGGATGCGACTTCCGTTTCTAAGCCCGCTGAATGGACGCCTCAAGAAGTCCGCAC
>JANNDA010000858.1:0-2570 GCA_031387195.1 Planctomyces sp.
AACGCCGGCCAGCGTTGGAAATGCGCAGTCGTCGAGTTCCATGTGAACGCCATCGAGGGCTTTCAGAACGGGCGGCACTTCGACCAGATGCAGAATCACCGGCTGGTTCGGCCCGAAGACCTCGCCCGACGCGATGCGGAAAATCATGGCGTACCCAATCTGGCCAGCGGCACCGGTCACGGCGACTCGAATCGGAGCGGTCATGTTTTTCTTTCTTCAGTGTAGGTTGTATTGCCTTCAAATTCTGATTCTCCTCCGCAAAGACAGAGCAGAAGAGACGTCGCGCGAACTTCTAGCGGGTTCCAGAAAGGCCAGCAACTATGTCCGTGAGCATCACCGATCCAGGCCAGCCAATGCTGGCGTTTTCCACTTTAAGCTGCCCCGACTGGAGCTTTGACGAAATCGTCGCGCGCGGAATTGAATACGGTTATGACGGCGTCGAGATTCGGCTGATCGAGCGTGAAACCGACTTGCTCAAGCGGCCAGAATTTCGCTCACCGGAGTTGTCGCAACGAAAGCGGCAACTGTCGGATGCTGGCTTCCGAGTTTGCGGATTGTCTTCGTCAGTTCGCTTTGAAGAGACGGACTCGGCGACGAGGGCGGCTCAGCTTGCAGCGGGCCGGGCATACTGCGATCTCGCTGCCGAATTAGGGGCGAAGTTTGTTCGCGTCTTCGGCGATTTGATTCGGCCCGACGAAGACGAAGCGACGCAACTGGATTGGATCGCGTCCGGCCTGCAATCGTTGGGCGAGTATGCGAGCACGGTTGGCATCGACGTCCTGATTGAGACGCACGGTGACTTCTGTCGCAGCGAGAAAATGGTCGCGTTGATGAGCCGCGTCAGCAGCCCGGCAGTCGGCGTGTTGTGGGACACGCATCATCCGTGGCGCTTTCATGAAGAGCCGATCGCCGATACTTGGGCCGCGCTGAAGAAATGGACGCGACACACGCACTGGAAGGATTCGGTGACTCGTCCGCAGCAGGCTGACGAATCGGTCTCAGCCGAGGTTGCGGCGGCCGCTCAAATGGCGCTGCAAACCAACAGCGGACATCAACACGCCGATTACGCTCTGTTTGGCGGCGGCGAATTCCCGGCGCGCGAATGCCTGAAACGACTGCTCGCCGATCGTTACTCCGGTTGGTACAGCCTGGAGTGGGAGAAGATGTGGCATCCGCAGATCGAAGTTCCCGAGGTCGCCGTGCGGTTGTTTTCGCAAAAGTTTCGTGAGCTGTGGGAGAGTTAGCGGCCTTTCGGAAAACTTGTAGGACGGGCACTGTTGCCCGTCGTTTTCTGCGAATCCCGTCTCCTTCCGAGAAAGAGACGGGCAACAGTGCCCATCCTACATTTTCATCAAGAGTGCCCATCCTACATTTTCATATCGGCGGATATTCTCAAACGCCTCTTGCTCTCGTTTCGACTTTTGAGATACACACCCGCTCCTTCCCAAAAGTCTATTGCCTCTCGGCTACTCAGCCCCTCCCCATCCCCTCGACTCTCAGCCGGAACCCAACGTGATGAGCGGTGTCAAGGACGGCACCTGTCGCGATCAAAGCGTGGTCTGCAAGACACGCCGGTTCGCGGTGTGGTTGTGCGGAGTTTGTTGTGTGGCATTGATGGCGGTGGCCGGATGCCAGACTGCTCCGATTTTTCGCGGCCAGTCTCCCGCGCTTGATGACAGGCCAGCGAAAGCGCCTGCTAACAACGCTGCTCGACGGTCACGTCGAATTGATGAATCGCCGCTTCCCGAAGAAGAAATGGTTCCTGCGGGGAGCGTTGAAGGCTTGCCGCTGAGTGATGACACGGCCGAGCAGTTGAGTGATCCGATCGCCGACATCGTTATCGAAGGGAATGACACCATCGAGACGTCGGCCATTCGGAAACTGGTTCACTCGCCCGTCGGTCGGCCTCCCGCGGAACAGCAGATTCGCGAAGACGTCCGGGCGCTTTACAGCACTCGCTGGTTCTTCAGCGTTGAGCCGCGTTATCGCCGTAACGATACGGGACTCGTGCTCGTCTTTCGAGTCATTGAACGTCCGATGGTCGATAAGGTCGAGTATCGCGGCAACGAGCGGATCAAAACGAAATACCTCGAAAAGCTGACCGGCTTGCGCGAAGGAAGCCCCTTCGATGTGAGCGTCAATCGCGAGGCGATTCCCCGGATTGAAGAGCACTACAAATCCAAAGGCTTTCCCTACACGAAGGTCAATTTGCTCAAAGGAAATCAGCGTGAAGACCGGCAAGTGATCTTCGACATTAACGAAGGTCCGAAGGTCATCGTCGGGGCGGTGAAATTTGACTGCAATGAGTCTTTCTCCGCAGCGTTGCTGAAAACGAAGCTCACGCAAAAACCCGCGCTGTTCGGACTCGCGTTCCTGGGGAAGTACAAGCCGGAGCTTCTGCCGGACGATGTCTCCTCGCTCAAGCAGTACTACCACAGCCTGGGTTACTTCGACGCTGAGATCGAGAAAGAAGTGGACATCAACGAGCACCCGCTCAATCCGTTGAGCTTCAAGTCGGCTCACGCGATCGTCACCTATCGCATCAAAGAAGGCCCACGATTCCAGATTCG
>JANNDA010000954.1:0-2220 GCA_031387195.1 Planctomyces sp.
AAACCCTGCTTCGCTTGCTCCCGCGACCGCCAGACTGACGCCGAACAACTTGCCGACGACGCCCGATCGCTTGAAGCGTAGGATGGGGTGCGGAAAATGGGGTTAAACAATCGTCCGAAACATCTCATTCAGCGCCGCGAATGGTATAACCGCGTTCAGAAACAATCACGGTCAATGAAGCATTCGGACTCATGAGTGATACACCCCACGATTCCATCGAGTTTCACGCACCGACTGTTGCCGTCTGGACGCCGTCTGGGCGCGGAGCTGTGGCGACGATTCGAGTCGTGGGGCAGCTCCGTGATCGCGGTGACGTGCTGTTTCGTGCGGCGAATCGACGCGCGATGAGTGATCTGCCGCTCGACCGGCTTTGCTTCGGACAATGGGGTGGCGAACCGACGGAAGATGTCGTGCTTTGCCGGGACAGCAGCAATTCGTGGGAAGTGCATTGTCATGGTGGGCATGCTGCCGTGCAGCGAATCGTGGCTGATCTCACGCGAGCGGGTTGTTGTCGCGTTGATTGGCCGGAGCAGTGGCCGCCCGCAGCCAGTCTGCTGGAACGAGAATCCGTCATCGCGTTGTCCCAAGCCACAACAGCTCGAACTGCCGCATGGATCGCAAAGCAAATGGAGCGTCTGCCATGCGAGATCGCCAAGTGGCGGCGGCTCATCCAGGCCGGTGACTGGGCGGAGTTCGTGGCAACTCTGGACGGCCACCTCAAATGGTCGAGCTTCGGCCAGCATCTCACGCAGCCGTGGTCGGTCGTGCTGGCGGGACGGCCGAATGTCGGGAAGTCGAGCTTGATCAACGCGCTCGTCGGCTACGAACGGTCGATCGTGTTTGACCAACCGGGAACAACACGCGATGTGGTGACCGCCGAAACAGTCTTTGACGGCTGGCCGATGCGCTTCAGCGATACAGCAGGACAACGTGGATCAGCCGACGAATTGGAGTCATCCGGCATTGCGCGGGCTCGTGAAGCGTTGTCAGCGGCTGATTGCCAAGTGCTCGTGATTGATGCGAGTCAGCCGCCGCAACCGGAAGACTTGCAATTGCTCCGGGATTGGCCGACCGCGTTGATTGTGGCTCACAAAGCGGACTTGCCGGATCAATGGCATGACTCGCTACCGTCACACGCGATTCGTGTATCGGCGTTGCAGCGAACTGGATTATCAGAGTTGTCGAGCACGATCGTGCGGCGACTGATTCCGCACCTTCCACCCAACGAAGCCGTCATCCCTTTGACGGAGTGGCAACGTCAAACGCTGTTGTCTCTGCGCGAGTCAGGCCTCCGCGCGGATCTCAACGAGGCGATGCTCACGCTGTCTCGCTGAGAATGCTCAACACTCGCCCGACGCGCCAGCGAGGGAAGTTCGACGTAATCCCTCGCTCGCGCGCCGGGCTAGCTGGGATTATTCATGGTCCGAATGTAACCCGAAGCGTCAGCGAGGGCATCGTCACGATTCGCCCTCGCTGACGCTTCGGGTTACATCGCGGCACGCCGCGTCCTCCAATGAGTAGTCCATGAATAATCCCGGCGAGTCTGAAACCCTGCACACTTCGCATTAGCGGTAAGTCGGCAAGGCTTCCAAAGGACCAAGCGAAACAACCGGAGTACCAACGGCCGGTTGATAGGCGGTGGTCATCGGGATCGGCAGGCCACTGACGGCGTCATACGACTGATAAGTCGTCGTGCCCTGCGGCACCATCATTTGTTGCTGACCGCCAAATCCCGGCGCGCAGCCTGTATTGCAACCCGTGTTACAGCCAGTGCCGCAACCACCGAACAACGGCGCGAGGCAACAGCATCCAGACAAGCTCGACAACAACGCGGTCGCCATCAGCAACGTGGAGATTCGCTTCATGGAAGGATCCTTTCCGACGGAAGTCGAAGTGCAGACGCCACGCGCCGATCTTCATCCAGCGGTTGGTCTGAGGGAGGGGGGAAAATCGAGAGCCAGAGATGATTGAGGGGACGCTCAGTCAACTCAGTCAAGAACTGACTGAATCTTTTCCAAGCGGGGCGGGAAATTAGAACGCTGGGCCAAACAGGTCAAGACGGGATTTTATGGAGCCGCCATCGCGGGCATACGACGCACTTTGCACGTAAGCCGGGGACTGGCACCGAAAATTTCAAAATGGGCGTAACAGAGCGTTGTACCCAAAACAGGCATCATTCCGCAATTTTTGATTTTTGCGGTGCCTGACCCTGACGATTCC
>JANNDA010000956.1:0-2872 GCA_031387195.1 Planctomyces sp.
AAACCCTGCTTCGCTTGCTCCCGCGACCGCCAGACTGACGCCGAACAACTTGCCGACGACGCCCGATCGCTTGAAGCGTAGGATGGGGTGCGGAAAATGGGGTTAAACAATCGTCCGAAACATCTCATTCAGCGCCGCGAACGGTATAACGTGTCCTCCTCACCGGGCACGTTTGGTTTTCACGTCAGAGAGAGACTGGTTGTGATCCGAAACATGATCGGCTGGGTCCGTCCACGCTTGAATGTGGAGTTCGGTTTGCAAGACGGCAAACTCGTGCTGCGTGGCCCGGACGGACGCCGCTTCGTGTCGTATGTGGAACTCGTGGCTCAACGACAGCAGTCGGAGGCGCAGGCCAAACGAGAACACCAACGTGCTGAACTACAGCAGCAGCAGCGCGCGGAGCGGCTCGCCGACAAGCTGCTTGCGATGGGGATTGATCCGGATTCCGTTTGAGTCAGTCTGTCATGCATTCATGAGCGTGACTTATTTCGTCGCGGACGGTGATGCGGGCGAAGTTTATGGAGCATCAATCGTATGAATCGTCGCTTTCGTCACGGCGTTTGCTTTTCGGTCTGGTTAATTGCGCTCGTCGCTCCGGTTGTGGGTGACGATGCCAGCAAGTTCGAGATCGCTGATTCTGATCGCGAGCACTGGTCGTTCAGACCGATCGTGCGTTCCGCAGTTCCGGTCGTCAGCAATTCCGTGTGGGTGCGGACGCCGCTTGATGCCTTCATCCTTGCGAAGTTGGAGAAACAAGGTTGGCAACCAAATCCGGCGGCCGAGCGGCGAGATCTGCTCCGGCGTGTGTATTTGGGGCTGACGGGTTTGCCGCCGACGATTGATGAGCAAGAAAAGTTTCTGGCGGATGAATCGCCGGATGCGTTCGCGCGGCTGACTGATGACTTGCTCAATCGTCCGAGTTACGGCGAGCGTTGGGCACGACACTGGCTCGATCTCGTGCGGTATGCGGAGACGAACGGTTACGAACGAGACGGAGCGAAGCCGAGCGTTTGGCGGTATCGCGATTACGTGATCGATGCCTTCAATGCCGACAAGCCGTATGACCAATTCATCGTCGAACAGTTTGCTGGTGACGAGCTACCGGATGCCTCGCTGGAGACGATCGTCGCGACCGGCTTTCATCGGCTCGGTCCGTGGGACGATGAGCCGGCGGATTTCGAGCAGGACCGTGCTGACCAACTCGACGACATCATTCGCACGACGTCGCAGGTCTTTCTGGGGATCACTGTCGGATGCGCTCGTTGTCACAACCACAAATTCGATCCAATCGCCGCAGAGGATTATTACCGGCTGGCGGCGGTGATTGATCCGCTCAAGCGTCCGCCGGGCGGGCGAGCGGATCTTGATCTACCAGCGGGGACGTTGCGACAACGAGCAGCGTTGATCGAACGCGAGCGGCAGATTGATGAGCGACGGAGGCAGATCGCCGAAGTGCGAGATTCGATTCGCTCCGAGTTCTTGGCGGCGGGTAAAAGCACGTTGCCGAGCGATGCAGTCGCTGCGTTCGGTGTCGCGACGGATCAACGATCTCCGCCACAAAAAGAACTCGTTGCGAAGCACTCGGCACAGTTGGAAGCGGAGTTGCTCGCCGCGCTACCGACTGACAAGCGGCAGCGCGTGGCGAACTTTGAACGTCAAATTGTTGCGTTACGCGAAGCGACTCCCGATTTGCCGCGCGCGTACTTCCTCACCGAATCTGCCGAGCTGCCACCGAAGACGTTTTTATTGTTGCGAGGCCAAGCGGCTGCACGCGGGCCGGAGGTTCAGCCGGGTGTGCCGCTCGTGCTGGTGAAACAACAATTGGATTTGTCGGATCAAAAAACTTCGCACGGGACCAGCGGTCGGCGATTGGCGTTCGCACGCTGGATGGCAAGTGCTGACAACCCGCTGACCGCTCGTGTGATCGTCAATCGCGTTTGGCAATATCACTTCGGCGAGGCGCTCGTACGGACGCCGAGTGATTTCGGAATCATCGGCGAAGCGCCAACGCATCCGGAACTGCTTGACTGGCTCGCGCATTGGTTTGTGCATGACGCCAACTGGTCGATCAAGAAGCTGCATCGGCTGATTCTGTCGAGCAGCACGTACCGCATAAGCAAAGCCGATCATCCGATTTACGGCGAGAAAGATCCGCGGAATGCCCACTTCTGGCGCTTCCCGTATCGCCGGCTGGAAGTGGAAGCGATTCGTGATTCGATGCTGGCGGTGTCAGGTCAAATGCGACGACCGATCGGAGGACCGGGGGTTTATTTGGAGATCGCTCCGGAAGTGCTCGCGGGGAACAGCGACCCGAATGTCGTCTGGCCAAAGTTCGATGAGGTAGCGAGTTCTCGGCGAACGGTTTATGCGTTCGTCAAACGGGCGTTGGTTGTGCCGTTCTTGGAAGTGCTGGATGTCTGCGACACGACTCGATCTACAGAACTGCGAAACCGGACGACGATCGCTCCGCAGGCGCTGACGCTGTTCAACGGCGAGTTCTCGAATCGGCAAGCGAAGCATCTGGCGCTGCGATTGCGGCGTGACGCGGGAGACGATGTCACTCGACAAATCGAATTGGCTTATCGGCTGACGTTGTGTCGCTCGCCGAGTGCGACGGAAATCGCAGCGA
The DNA here is from genome assembly GCA_031387195.1 of Planctomyces sp. Taxonomy (GTDB): domain Bacteria; phylum Planctomycetota; class Planctomycetia; order Planctomycetales; family Planctomycetaceae; genus SXKJ01. The sequence continues at coordinate 2,630 of JANNDA010000956.1, forward strand.
TGAAACGCTATCTTGCCGAGCAAGTCGAATTGCTTGCGAACGAGGCTGCGGAAAGTAAGACGGTAATCTCACCGAATGAGGCTCAGCGGAGATCGCTCGAATTGTTGTGCCGCGTGATTTTGAATTTGAATGAGTTCGTGTATTCCAACTGATGGTCTTAGCATCCAGGCTGCAATAACTTCTCAATCCCGTGTAACTAACCCGAAGCGTGAGTTTTGAAGTTGCACTATTTTCTGAGAGTAT
>JANNDA010001036.1:0-7557 GCA_031387195.1 Planctomyces sp.
CTTGATCTCGGCCAGCATCGTTTTGACATCATCCTCGCTTCCGCCGTTCTGCATCATTTGCGAACGGACGATGAGTGGCGAACGGTTTTCCAAAAGTTGCACGATGCGTTGAACCCTCGCGGCTCGTTCTGGATCTTCGATATCGTCGAAAGCTCGATTCCCGAAGTGCAGGCAATCCATTGGCGGCGCTATGGCGAGTATCTCACGGCCACCGGTGGAGAAGCTTATCGCGATCGGTTGTTCGAGCGGATCATCGAAGAAGACACGCCACGCTCAGTCCCGTATCAGTTGGACTTGTTGCGATCCGTCGGTTTCAGCGAGGTCGAACTGCTCCACAAGAATTCCTGCTACGCCGCCTTCGGCGCGGTGAAGCGTTGAATTGGGATCAATCGCAAGACGGGGATCGCAAAGTTCCTGTTGTCATCTTTTGACTCTGTCTAATCCCGTTGATAATGTCACAAACACTGGGCCAATCGGATTGGTGTCTTTGACCATGATGCTGATTGAAGTACATGAAGCGCGGCCAATGGAGGGGTCGTCGGTCAACGACCGAAGAATTGTCGGAAAGTTCCGCTGTTGCCCAATGTTTTACGGTGCGGTGCGAAAATGGCCAAGTTTCACATCGAGTTGCGGTTACTAGGACCGGAAGTTTCTCCGGAAACCGTCGATGTGGAGGAGCTTCTAGCTCTAATTACCAAATACAAAGCCGCCGTCTTAGAAACAGCTAAGACGATGAATCAAGCGTTGAACTCGGATGAATCGCGGATGGCTCTCGTCAGAGTGGCTAAAGGAAGCGATCGCTTACGGCTTGCCATTGACCGAACGCTCACACGTCCAGTTCGTGAGGTTTCGATTGCGGTTCGGTCGGACGATTGGTCGCGGTGTGGCCCGAATGCTTGCAAATCGATTTCTGAAGTTTCACGGCTGTTGCGGCCTCGCCATTGGGAACTTGAACTGCCATCCGGCGGTCGAGGAGCGAAACCTATACTCCGTGGCGACACGGTAATCACCGCTCCTCCAACCTATGTGGCGAGCGGCGAGACAGTTTTGTACGGAACTGTGGATGACGTTGGGCGGGAAAAACATCCACGACTCCGGCTGATTCTCGCCGACGGCACGTCCGTTGATGTCATTGGTCCGAGGGATGAAGTCAAACAGCTTGGGACACGGCTCTTTGAGGAAGTTGCTTTACGTGGTATTGCAACATGGAATTTGGACACTGGACGTGTCATGCACTTCCGCTTGACTGGAATCGAAGAGTTCAGAGAGACGTCGCTTCTTGAAGCGTTTGCCAACCTCGCCAGTGTCGCCGGCTCAAATTGGGATCAAGTCGATGCGAAGAAGTTTGTGCGAGACTTGAGAGGACACGGCAAATGAAGCTGGTTGCATTTGATACCCAGCTTCTCATTTGGGGAGTCCAAGGAACATCGCATCCAAGCCAGGGTCTATTGATCCCTCGTGCAAGAACGCTGATCGAAGAACTCAGCAATGCTCAGGTAAGAGTCGTCGTCCCGCTTGCCGCAGCCGTTGAATATGTTTGCGGTTTTGCCGTGGTCGATCAGCCAAAACAGTGGGCTCGTCTTTCGGAGTCTTTTCGATTGATTCCCTTCGACCAACGTGCCGCTCAAATTGCGGCTCAGATCGAACGGCGGCGACACGATGCAAAGGCAACACCACAGAAGAAAGCTACGAAAAAGACGGCATCCAAGCGGCGATCTACAGATATCGCGCGCCAAAAAGTCAAGATTGATGTTCAGATTCTCGCGACTGCGATCGCAGCAGGAGCGGAGTCAATCTTTACCGATGAGGTCGTTCACTTCAGCGAGCTGGCGTCCGGACTCAATATAAAAGTGCTTGACCTAAAGTCACGCGACTATCAGCCGCAACTTCCTTTCACCGAATAGGTGTTTGGATGGGTGGAATAATCAACACGGCTTTCCGCTACCGGTCGATCTCGCCCATCACAATGTCGAGCGAGCCGACGATCGCGGGGATATCAGCCAACAAAAAACCTTCGCAGAGCGGGGCGGTGACGGAGAGGTTGCAGAAGCACGAACTCTTGGCTCGAGCGCGGAACGGTTCGGCTTTGTCGTTGCCAACGATGTAAAAACCCATCGCGCCGCGAGGGCATTCGGTTTCGAGATACGCTTCATCGACGGGGAGCTTGGCGCTCATTTTGTACGGGATACGGTATTCGCCTTTGGCGGTCGGATACTTCGCCATCGCTTGTCGCACGAGGCGGATTGCTTGGACGACTTCCAACATGCGGACGTAGAAGCGGCACCAGTTGTCGCCGAGCACGACTTCACGCGGAGCCTCTTTGAACGGAGCGGCAATGACGTTGAACTCATACCCCTCGTACATCTTCGTGTAGATCGGTTCGCCATCGCGGCGCAAGTCCCAATCGACCCCACTGCCGCGCAGGACCGGGCCGGTACAGCCGTGGCTGATCGCCAGCTCTTTGGTCAGGATGCCGAGGCCAGCGGTTCGCTTGATAAAAATCTGATTGCGAGTCAGCAGCGTGTGGTATTCCGAGATGCGGTGTTCCAGCCAATCCAGAAACATTTCCAGAGCCTGCAACCAGGTGACCTTCATGTTCTTGTTGCGCTTCGTCAGCGCGGCGAGCCCGGGCGGGATCGGGATCATGTCGGGCAAGTCGTGCGTGACACCGCCGATCGTGATGTAGCTGTAAGTCAGACGTGCGCCACAAACTTCCTCGAACAAGTCGAGGATGATTTCTCGTTCGCGGAACGCATACAAAAACGGGCTGAAGGTGCCGAGGTCGAGGCCGTACGCGCCCATGCCGACCAAGTGGCTCGCGATGCGGCCGAGTTCGGCGATCAGCACGCGAATGGTTGCCGCCTTCTCTGGGACTTCCATGCCGATGAGCTTCTCGACGGCCAGCGACATGCCGAGGTTCATGTTCATCCCGGCGAGATAGTCCATGCGGTCGGTGTACGGCACCCACTGCGGCGGCGAGAGGTTTTCGCCGATCTTCTCGGCGCAGCGATGCAGATAGCCGAGATGCGGCGTGACTTCATGGATGATTTCGCCATCGGTCCGGAGCAACAACCGCAACACGCCGTGCGTGCTGGGATGTTGCGGGCCCATGTTGACCAGCATTTCGTCGGTGCGAACGTCAAATTCAATGACGCGGGGATCTTCGAGAGTCAGACTCATGGAAACCTCGTAGGATGGGCACTCTTACCCGTCCGATTTTTCTTGCATTCAACACAGTGGCTAACAAACTAACCCGAAGCGTGAGCGAGGGCGAGCGTTCCAAAACGCTCTGAAGTCAGAGTCCCTTGAAGCGTTCGCCCTCGCTCACGCTTCGGGTTTGTACTTAGCGGCCACGAACTCCGTGATATTCCAGCGGCTGTTCGTAATCTTTGCGGAGGCCGTGACCTTCCCAATCTTCCGGGCACAGGATGCGACGGAGATTCGGGTGATCGACAAAATTGACTCCGACCAAGTCATAGCATTCGCGTTCGTGCCAATCGGCGATCGCCCACACGCTGGCCACGGATGGCACGTCGGGAAGCGTTTTCGTTGCGTCATCTTTCCAACGCGGGACTTTGACCTTGAGCGTGATGCGATGCCGTAACAAATAGCTCGTCAGGTGATAGACGACTTGGACATGCGGTTGATGATTGAACTTTGCCACCTTCTTTGGATCGGGCTCAAAGTAATCGACACCACAGAGATCGTTGAGGTGATCGAACTGCGTCCGTTCGTCGTGCTTGAGAAAGCGTGAGACATCGGGGATCGCGTTCACCGCGACTTCGATCCACGGATCTTTTGCGGTGAAGTTCGAGCCGGTGATTTTGCTTTCGCCGAACTCGCCGACGAGCAGCTTGTGAAGGTCTTCAGCGGTCATAGTTTCAACTCGTAAGACGAACGGTGTCGTTCGTGATCGCTTGCAAGAGCCGCCGCAGAGGCAGCATCCACAGAAATTTTGATTTAGGCTTGTTGTTCGACAGGAGCCGGCTTTTGGTAGGCCCGCACCCAATCCAGATCGCCTCGTTTCCAAACGTAGGCAAATCCAACCATCAGCACGCCAAAGAACACCAGGATGTCGATCATGCTGGCGACGCCGAGTTGCAAGGCCGTCTCGGCCGAAATGGCTTGCGATGCGTCGAGCGTTCCCGGGGCAACGTTCAACAGCTTCTCGGAGATTTGAATTCGCGCGTCTGAGTCTGGTGCGAGTCGCGTGTCGGCCAGTTGCATGGCTCCGCCGTAAACCGAAGCCCACGGAAAGAAGAACGCGACTTCGACGTCAAACACAATGAAGAGCAAAGCAACGGCGTAGTAACGCAAATCAAACTGGATGTAGCTGGAGCCGATCGTCGGTTCGCCGCATTCGTAGATCGCGTCTTTTTCCGGAGTCGGCAAGCTCGGTCGGACAAGGCGACCAATCATCAACGGAGCCAGGACGATCCCAATCCCAGCCACAACGAAAAGCACAATATGTCCGACAAGATCCGTCATGGCAGGTATTTCTTTACTGACTAATTTTGAGAGGACTTGGATGCCTTGGAGGTGGCGAGTCGAGAGGGTGGCGTCAAATCGGCGACCGATTGCCGTCCGGAAAATCCCGATTTCAGATCGTGCCAGAAATCGACGGCGGGCTCACCGAGCTTCCAGCACAGGCAGGCTTCGCGATCATCGACGAGCGTCGGAAAATCGCAGAGCCCGATGTTGGGGTCTTTGAGTTCGACACCAAGTTCCGCCAACTCATGAGCGAACCCATTGAGCCGTTCGATGTCTGACCGGATCTCGGCATCCATTTGCTCGAGTTCTTCGGTGTACGGGGACGCTTGCCGTGTCGCTCCCGTCGCATCCCGTTGCACGAGTGTTGCCAATCGTTCGCGGCGTTCTTGAACATCCACGAACAACGTCACGATGTCATCGACGATCGCCCGCACCAGCGGCAAACGCTGGTTTGCTTCGGCGACGGAGAAGAATCGCTTTTCGTACTGTCGCAAGACGGTCGCAGCTTTCATCGCTTAGTGCTCGCTGGCTTCGAAGCCGAAGGGACTCGGTTCACCTTTGATCCAAACTGGCTCGTACAGAACTTTCGATTCCGCCACGGCAGTTGGGTTAATCGTCGCTTGCCCCCAAGCCACGGGCAACGGCAGCTTGGCGTAATCGACGATGCAGCCATCACGGCTGTAACAGCTCAGGTCGAAGTTCGAGCCCATGAAGATGCAATCAACAGGACAAGGTTCGACACACAGAGCACAGAACATGCACTTGGTGTAATCCACCGCGAAGCCGTCAATGCGAAAACCCTTACCGACCGGGCTCTTCACCTTCTCGATGTAGATGCAATCGACCGGGCAGGCCACGGCGCATTTCTCGCAGCCGATGCAGGTCGTCAGATCAAACCGATGAAAGCCGCGATACCGCGCCTTCACCGGGACCGGAGTCTCCGGGTACTCGAACACTTCCGCGAAGGTTCGCCGGGGATAAGTTTTGAACATTGTCCAGATCGTCACGATCATCCCTTGCAGGACGGTCGAGACGGCTAACCACACATTTCGAAACCAAGCAACCATAACTAATTCCGCAACGCCTCCATCATGGAGGGATTATGAATTGACTCCGCTGACCGATCTCTGGCAAGCGGGCCGGGATTATTAGGACTGACTCTCGGCAACTCAAGCCATCCTGCGAAGTCTCTCGCGGCTGGCGAATTGCCGAAATTCTGTGGCACGTCTTGACCATCGTGAAGCGTGTGGGAATTGACGCGATTGCGCGACCACCCCCTGGAGTGCGGTGGCTCGACACCGCCCTCCAATCCTATGGAATGGCGAGCCTCAGCGTTCAACAAACGCCGCCACAAAGGTTGGCTGACCTGTCTGCGTCAGAAAAGTAGGTGGAAACTTCTGATGCGTTGTTGTCCGCCTTCAACCCGGAGGGTTGTCAGCCATTAGCCGGGGGTTGAGCGCAGCGATACCCCCGGATTGGAAGTAATGGAGAGATCGCATCCCAGCGGGATGCCAGCAACTCTGGCTGCGACCCCGCTGGGGTCGAATCGACGCCAAATTCTCGTTCCGGGGGTATCGCTCCGCTCAACCCCCGGCTAATTGCTGAAAACCCTCCGGGTTAAACGCCGGCGTCGCTCCGTCTAATAGTTTCCACCTACTTTTCTGATGCAGACACAGACGGTCTGAAGCTGGCCGTAGCAACTGTCGTGATGACGCCGGAACCGATAGACTGCCGCGTTCGCAATCCACGGAGTTTTGTGGATCTTGGCCGACAAAGACCGGGGGGCTGACGCTGCCCTGCTCGCCAAGTCGATTTTTTTGCCCTGTTTGAGTGATTTCCGCCCATGCCCGTTCCTCAAGTGGCCATCATTGGCCGGCCGAATGTCGGCAAAAGTTCGATTCTCAATTGGCTCGCGCACAAGTTGGTGTCGGTCGTCGATCCGACACCCGGTGTGACTCGCGACCGCGTCACCTATTTGATGCAAGAAGGAGAACGCTACTTCGAGCTGGTCGATACGGGCGGAATCGGCATCGTCGATCGCGATGACCTGTCGGAAGACATCGAACGACAGATCCAAATCGGCATCGATACCGCAGACCTGATTTTGTTCGTGGTCGATGGCATTCAAGGACTGGTTCCATTGGACCAAGTCGTTGCCGATCGTCTGCGGCTGATCAACACGCCGAAGTTGTTGGTTGTCAATAAATGCGATTCACCCAAGACCGAGCACGAGATCCACGAGTTCTATCGCTTGATGGATATCCCGGTCGTGACCACCAGCGTCATCGGCAACCGCAACCGCAATGAACTCACGGAAGCGATTTTGGAGTACCTGCCTCCCGCTTACGACAGCGAGTCAGGGGAAGGCGCTTTGATGGCTGCCGACCCCGAATTGAAGTTTGCGATCGTCGGACGCCGCAACGTCGGCAAGAGCTCGTTCATCAACGCGCTCGCTGAAGAAGAACGCTGCATCGTCAGCGAGATCCCCGGAACAACTCGCGACAGCATCGACGTCCGCTTTGAGATCGACGGCAAACGGCTGCTGGCCATCGACACGCCCGGTGTTCGCAAACGCAAAAGTCTCGCTAACGACATCGAGTTCTACGGCCTCGTGCGGGCCCAGAAGAGCATCCGCCGCGCGGATGTCGTGCTAATGGTCTTCGATGCCACACAGACCATTTCGCAAGTCGACAAGAAGCTGATGGAGGAGATTCTGGATAACTCCAAGCCCTGCATTTTCGTTGTCAATAAGTGGGACTTGGGACTCGAACTCGGCCAGACCACCGAAAAGTGGGGCAAGTATTTCGAAGACAGCTTCAAGAGCATGCGGCATGTCCCGGTGGCGTTTATCACCGCCAAGGACTCCCACAACATCAAGCAGCTGATCAACCTCGCCCAGTCAATCTTCAAGCAGGCCCGCGAGCGAGTCTCGACCGGCCTGCTGAACCGCGTGCTACAGGACGCCATCAAGGCCAATCCGCCGCACATCGCCAAGAACCGGACCCCGAAGCTGTTCTTCGCCACACAGGTCGCCATCCAGCCGCCCACGATCGTGGTGAAGGTCAA
>JANNDA010001046.1:0-9763 GCA_031387195.1 Planctomyces sp.
TCTGGTTGAATCTGGTCGAGCAAGCTCGGTTCGAGAAGCTCGCGGGGGCGCGGCTGACCGAATATCTGGACCTCATTCGTCAAGCGGCTGACGAAGAGTTACCGAACGAATCGCGACGATCGGGAAACAGTGTGGAGCCTAGTGCGGTTGCTCGTGTGCAGTTTCGGTTGTTGGCCGCGCAATACGCGCGCAAAGACACGGCTGCGGATCTTGCCGCCGGATGGCGTGGGCGCTGGAAGCTGTTTCGAGCGGCTACGCGATTCGCTCGCGGGACTGGCAATGTGCCCGCTTTGCAGCCGATCTTTCGCGAGGTGCCGTTCGAGTCGCTCGAACAACCGTTTGGCTTTCCGGCGGAATGCGAGGAGTTGTGGACTCGCTATTTCCGCGTGAAAGTTCAGGGGCTGCATTTCTGCGGCGCGGCGTATTACGACATTCCGTTGGTCGAGGGGTTTCAAAGTCTCGCACTCATTTTTCCGGCGACGCTCTGGATCGCCCGCTGGCTGGCGGCCAGTCGCGATCGCACGACGCTGTTGCCGGAGGACGTTGCTCAAGCGTTGGCGATCACCGACCACCATCATGGGTACTCGCCAATCTTCGGGACGCTCGGCTTTCGCAGCCGAGTTCGGACGCTTGCACAATTGGGTGAAATCCCGAAGCTCATCGACTGGTATACGCGAGAGGCGATTGAAACCCGCAACGAAGCCGAAACCCAAAGTAACTCGAAGCGTTAGCGAGGGCGGGCGCTTCACAGCACGATGAATTCGGAGTCTCGTGAAGCGCCCGCCCTCGCTGACGCTTCGGGTTAGTTTGCGGCTTCGCCGCTGTTTGAGTGAGGACTAGCGCATGATGTCTCAGACGTTGCTGTTGTTGCTGACGTTGATCGGAGCCGAGCCGGCTTGGCAGACGGCGGACTTTTCGCAGCGTGCGGTTGTCGAGATCGCGCAGCCGTCGGACGACACGGCGGTCGATGTCGCGGCGGTCAAAGTGTTGACGCTCGGACGATGTCGAGCGGATGGACAAGACTTGCGTGTCTTCGATGAGGCCGGAAAGCCCGTGCTGTTTCAGGTGACGTTTCTGGATGCGGCTCATTCGGCGTTGATCTCGTTTCGGGCGAGTGATGCAAAAGCGGGGAGCCGATTCGTCGTGTACTTCGGGAATGCGGCGGCGAGTCGCGCGGCGGAGCAACTCAACGTGCCGGAAGTTCCAGGGGCCGGAGCGCCGCAGGGGAACTGGGTGCCTCGTGCCGGTTTAGTGCTCACGACGAAGCAGCGTCCGGAAGGGGAGAATCCGAAAACGATTGAGGAGTTTACGAAGCTCTGGTCGGAGAGCGTTCGGCCTCATGGAGCGAGATATCAACGACAGATATCGGACGGGTTCAATCCTTTTGGTTCTTCGGATGATTACCTCAGCGCGTATCGCGGTTGGTTGAAGATTCCGGCGGCGGGGACGTATCAGTTTTGCACGGCGTCGAACGAGGCGTCGTTTTCGTTTCTCGACGGCAAGGAGTTGATTCATTGGCCGGGTCGGCATACGGAAGAGCGGGGCATTCGGGGCGAGAAGAACGTGACGATCGAACTGACCGCCGGTCTGCACTTCGTCGAGTACTACCACGAAGAAGTGACGTTGCGGCAGGTGGCGTTTCTCGGTTGGCGGACGCCCGCATCGGGGCCGGCATTCGAGGCGATTCCGGAGTCGGCGTTTGTCGCTCCGCACGCGACGAGCGTCGTGCGGTACGAAACGAAGGAGGGAATCGTACCGACCTTTGAGCCGACGATCGTCGATTCGCTCTGGCCGGAGAATCGCTCGACCGGCCAGTTCACGCGCGTTCGATTGCGGGCCGATCACACGAAGTCGTTCCCAGCAGCGACGAAGTATCGGTGGGACTTCGGTGACGGCCAAAACGCCGAGGGTACCGAGGCCGAACACGTTTATCTCGCACTGGGGAAGTTCGACGTGACGTTGACCGTCACCGAACCGAGCGGCCGAACGCAGACGGCGAAATGGCCGCTCGACGTTTACGAAATTCTGCACGTCACCGACGACATCGGGCAAGGGCATCCGACCGAGTACGCGAAATTGGCGGCGACCTACGATCCGGAAAAGCTCGATGCGACGCACCTCCGCGAGTTCGCGCACGTTCTCTCCGACGGCGAGCAATCGGCGGAAGTGATCAAGATCGCGCGGCGTTGGTTGGAGAAATTCAAAGCGGACCACGCGCAAGAGACTCCCGCTGTGCAGCGGTTGTTGGCGTTGAACTTGTTGCGGACGGATGCGGGAATTGATGCGGCGATCGCGGCGTTTGAAGCTTCGCTGACGGCGGAAAGCCCGCTGTCGGAGCGGCTCGATTCGTTGGCTCAGGTGATTCGGTTGCTGGGGAGCGAACTCGAACAGCCCGATCGAGCGTTGCAAACTTTCACGCGCGTCGAACAACTGACGAAGGGACAACGCTTGGACGAAGAGGCTCGCGCGGCGTATCGGCGAGCGATCATCGCGGCGGCGGACGCGCGGTTGTGGCAGGAGAAACTCGAAGAGGCGCAGGTGTTGTATCGCCGCGCGGAATTGGTCGACGGCAAGATCATCCCGCCGCAAGTGAAAGCGGCTCGCATGGGGGCGTACCCGCAAGCGATCCGCGAGTTCCTAGAAACTGAACAGCTCGAAGCCGCGCTCGATGTGATCAACCAGTGGGACGAAACGTTTCCGACCGAAAAGCCGAAAGGGCACACCCTCTTCTGGCGCGGCAAGGCGTCGCATCTGCGCGGTCAGCATCGCGATGCGGCTCGCTGGTTGGCCAAGTCGATCCGCTTGGCGACTGGAGCGGCGTTTGAAACTGAGGCGCGCTGGCTGCGCTGTGCGTCACTGCTCGAAGCGGGTCAAAGCGACATTGCGAGAAAAGAGTTGGTCCAGTTGGCGAAGTTTCCGCTGGCCGATCGCTTCACGCAGTTGGCGAAAGAGCGGTTGTCGTCGCTGAAGTGAGACACAACCTTGCTCCGTTTCGCCCCAATGGGCAATACCGTTAAAGATTTGATCGCGACGCAAATTGACGAATACAAGCCCGAAGCGCCAGCGAGTGCATTCATTGACGTATCTAAGGCACGCACGCACTCGCTGGCGCGTCGGGCTTGTATTTTTTGGATTCAAAATCCTCAACGGCGTTGCCCGTCGGGGCTTGGCAATCGCAACGTCACACGTCGCAAAGCTTCACCGCTTCGGTCAGGCCAGTGAGCGCGTCGCGGGTCGGGATGAACTCTTGGCCGACGTAGCCTTCATAGCCCAGTTCGATCAGCTTGCGCATGATCGGCGGGTAGTTGATTTCTTGCTTGTCGTCGAGTTCCGCGCGGCCGGGATTGCCGGCGGTGTGGATGTGGCCAATGACGTCTTTGCATTCTTCGAGTCGGCGCATCACGTCGCCGTTCATGATTTGCACGTGATAGATATCGAACAGCAATTTGGCGCTGGGTGAACCGACCTTGCGGACGATGTTGGCGACGTAGTCGATGTCATCGCCTTGATAGCCGGGGTGACCCTTCATCGGATGCGAGCCGTCGCGGGTGTTGAGGTGCTCCAAACAGATCATGACCTTCTTCCTCTCCGCGTAACCGCAGAGTTCCTTGAGCCCTTTCACGCAGTTCGCAGCACCCTCGTCGAGCGAGATCTCGCCGCTCTTCGGATCTTCGGCATCGTTCCATTTGTAGCCGGTGAAGGCGATAACGCTGGGGAAGCCGGCGGTCGCGCAGTTGTCGATCATCTCTTTCGTGCGAGCGATGACCTCGGCGTGATACTTCAGGTTATTCAGCCCCTTCATGAAGGGGGCTCCCGGCATTCCGTTGGGAGCAAGGGCGCAGATCAGGCCATGTTTTTTCAGAGTGGCCCAAGTGCTCGGATCGCAGATCTCGATGGAGAGGCAGCCGGTTTGTTTCGCGGCTTCGCAGGTCTTTTCGATGGTCCATTTTTCTTCGGAGACGTTGAAGCACCAGAACACAATCGACTGCTTGATTCGACCTTTAATCACGGTCTTTCCCTCGGCGGCAAAAGTTGAAGATGGAACAGAATTGAACGCGGATGCGGCTCCGGCCACGAGTGCCGTGGCCAGGACGTCACGACGGCTGAACTGCGTCTCTTCGGGTGATGAATTCGACATGGCACAACACTCCTGAATGAGACGGCAGCCCGCACAGCTTTTTCGAGTCGCAACGGCGGGGAGCATGACTTCCGCCGAGCATCGCGGCAAGCGTGCATTCCGTTGGCTCCGACCCCTAATTTGGTTGCGCGATTCTTCGACCACTCGCTTGCGCGTCGTGCTTGTGTTGGCGGCGAGGCGTTTCTAGCGTAGCCGCTTGCTTTGACTCAAATCGCGTTCGGGAGTGTTGTGATGCGTTGCTTCTTTGGTCTGGTGTTCGTTTTCTGCGTTCTCACAACTGCGGCGTTCGCGGCCGATCCGTTGCCGGGACACTCGGTTCACGGCGAGGTCTTTGATGAAGGGCCCCGGCAAGCGGCCTATTTGATGGGCGGGACCGGGGCGGTGACGTTTTCGGTCACGACGTCGGTGCCGGAAGCTCAAGAGTTTTTCCATCAGGGAGTCGGGCAGCTTCACGGCTTTTGGTACTTCGAGGCGGAGCGATCATTTCGGCAAGTGGCGAAGCTCGATCCGAGTTGCGCGATGGCCTACTGGGGCATGGCGTATGCCAACATTGAGAACCGTGGCCGCGCCGCGAAGTTCATCGTGAAGGCGACGGAGAAGAAAGCGACCGCTAGTCGGCGTGAGCAGCTCTTCATCGATGCGATGGCCGACTACCTCAAGGAAGACAAACGCAAAGAGGAAGAACGCCGCAAAGCCTACATCAGCGGCTTAGAAAAGATCCTGCTGGAGTTTCCCGACGACATCGAAGCGAAAGCGTTCTTGGTGGTGTTTCTGTTTCAGAGCAAAGGGAGCGTGCCGATTGCCAGTCAGTTCGCGGTCGATGCGTTGATCTCTGAGATCTTTCAGAAGCAGCCGATGCATCCGGCGCATCACTACCGCATTCATTTGTGGGATCACCACAAGGCGGAGAAGGCGTTGGAGTCGGCCGCTCGTGTCGGTCAAGCGTCGCCGAAGATTGCTCACATGTGGCACATGCCGGGGCACACGCACTCGGATCTCAAACGCTGGGCCGACGCCGCCTGGCAACAAGAAGCGTCTGCCCGCACCGATCACGCTCACATGATGCGCGACCGCGTGCTCCCCGATCAGATTCACAATTACGCGCACAACCAAGAGTGGCTGGTCGGCAACTTGATGCACCTGGGCCGGAACAAATCGGCGATGGAACTCGCGAAGAATCTGCTGGAACTGCCGCGACATCCGAAGTTCAACACGCTAACGAAGGGGAGCGGAAAGAACGGACGCGAACGACTGATGCAGGTCGTCGAGAACTTTGAATTGTGGGACGACGCGGTCGCGCTGGCCGGCACGATGTATTTGGATTCGCCGGACGAACCGGCGGAGAAGACCAAGCGGTTGCGGTTGCTCGGCGTGGCGCATTATCACCGCGGCGAATTTCCGCTCGTTGAAGAACGGCTCAAGGAGTTGGAAGCGATCGCAGTGAAGGTGGAGGAGAGTGCTCAAGCAGCTTCAACCGAGGCGGAGAAGAAAGCTCGCGACGACAAGAAGAACGATGCCGACATCGCGAAGGTGAAGGACGAGAAGCTGAAGAAGTCGCGCGAAGCGATTAAGCCGGTCGAGAACGCTCAAGCGGAATTACGTGGCGTGTTGCTGCTGGCTCGCGGCGATGCGGAGAAAGCACGGGAGCAGTTCGACAAGGCCAACGAAACGCCGAAGCAACGACAGGCGCGGTATCAGTTCTTGTGCGGGCAACACGACAAGTGCCTCGAGACGATCAACGCGTGGGCGAAATCAGAAGAGACTGAAGTCGTGCCGTTGGCGGTGCAAGTCGATTTGTTGCGGCTGATGAATAAGCTCGACGAGGCGAAAGCGGCATTCGCGAAATTGCGAACGGTTGCCGGGCAAGCGGATCTCGATTCGCCGGTGCTGGCGCGGCTGGCGTCGTTGGCGAAAGCCCAAAGTTGGCCCGATGACTGGCGGACTCCGGCTGCTCCGCGCACGGACGTCGGCGAACGTCCGGCCCTCGATTCGCTCGGCCCGTTCCGCTGGTCGCCGTCACCCGCGATTGACTGGAGCTTGCCGGCTCCCGGCGAAAAGACGCTGTCGTTGACCGACTATCGAGGCAAGCCGGTGCTCGTGATCTTCTATCTCGGAGCGGGTTGTCTGCACTGCGTCGAACAATTGCAAAAATTCGCCCCGCGCGTGAATGACTTTCAGCAAGCGGGAGTGTCGATCGTCGCGATCAGCACGGAAGACCTCGCGTCGCTGACGACGTCGGTCGCCAATTTCTCGAAGGAGACGCCGTTCCCGATCCCGCTGGCCGCCGATCCGGAACGCCGCATCTTCAAGGCGTACCGCGCGTTCGACGACTTCGAGAACATCCCGCTGCACGGCACGCTGCTCATCGACGGAGCGGGCCTCGTCCGCTGGCAAGACATCAGCTTCGAGCCGTTTCAAGATGTTGAGTTTGTATTGGGCGAAGCGAAGCGGCTGCTGTCGATTGGTCGGTGATGTGCCCGCCACGCCATAAAACTAGCACGAAGCGCAAGCGAGTGGTGTGATCGACCGAGAAACGAACCACTCGCTTGCGCGTCGTGCTAGTTTTGAAATCACAGGCGAGCCGCCTGTGCTACGGGACCAGCCGGACCTCGCGCAGATCCATCAGGTGATTCTTCAATGCTTCAGTCGTACGCACGGTGAGACGATGCTCGCCGACCGGCAGATCGAGTTCACCGAGGATCGCCGTTTGATAGTTTTCCCAGGTGCTGGTGCCGACGACTTTGGCTTTGATCGACTGGCCCGCCGCTTCGATCACGACTTCGTTGCCGGCGGTTGAGTCTTCACAGGCATAGTTGACTCGCACCGAATACTTGCCGGGCTTCGTGATGTTGATGGTCCACGTCGCGCGGTCATCGACGCTGCCCCAGTAGCCAAGGTTTTTGAATTGCGGCTCGAAGACGAGCATCTTGCCGGTGATCGCGGCGGTCGTGGCGAGCAGTCGCAGGCTGCCATCGTCGATCGACTTGACCAGTTCGGGGTTGTTGCCAGCGAACTTCTTGGGTGCTGGGCCGGAGGATTGCACGAAGGCGATCAGGTCGGCGAACGATTCGGCCGACACGAATTTCACGGCACCGCTCAGTGTCACGTCCTTTTCAAGTCCTTCGGGCATGAACGATTTGTTCGAGGCGATGAATTCGTTGATGTTCGCTCGCAGGAGCGTGATCGGTTTACCATCCAGCCCCGCAAGTGTGATTGAGTTGCCGGTCTCGGCGACGATCATGCCGGAAGCGGTGCGTCCCTCATTCGTGACTGCCGTGTATGCGAGGTATTTGGCCTCGACCGCTTTGTTCGGATCGAGGATCGCCGTCAGCAGCGCGGCGGTCGATTTGTCGGTCAGCGAAACCAAGTCGGAACCGACCTGTGTGCCGATATCTCGCAGCTTGTGACATCCCGCACATTGACGCTGCTTGAAGACCTCGGCCCCACGAGCCGCATCACCCGGTTGCTTCAGTTTCTTCAACTTCGCGGCGTAATCGTCAACGACCTGTTGCCGATCGGCATTCGATGCGACATCCAAAAGCTTAGCCGCGCGTTCCTTGATCACGGTATTCGAGTGCCCGATCAAACGTTGTCGGCGGATCGCGTCAATCTCGGCCGGAGAGATCGTCTTTGCGGCGATCTGGTCCAACAGCCGATCGGTCCAAACCGCACGGCTGAGCAACGCATCGAGCACTTGCTGTCGCAGCTCCGGCGTCAACATCGGCCAACGGCCGAGCAGCGCGGTCGCTGAGTTCGCCTGATTGATCCGCGACAACGTTCCGATGGCCGCCGACTGTACCGCAACGGGCACTTGCGGAATCAGCAGCGATCCGACCAACTCCGCATCGGTCGCTCGATCGTTCGGCATCCGTCCAAGCAACGACAGGGAGGCGATCACTTGATTTGAGATTTCAGAGTTCAAATCTGAGATCTGAGATTTGCCACTTGAGATTTCAGATTTGAAATTTGAGATTCCCGCCCGTGCGGCCCCGATTCGTTCCGCCAACTGCTGTTCGGCTCGCGCGAGCCGCTGCGGGGAGATCCCTTTCAACTGACTCAACGAGGTGGCACGCCGGTCCAAGCTTTCGAGCACTTGAGCCAACATCACCGACTGCGCCTCACTGGTCGCGGAGCTGCTCAGAACAAACTCGATCAAACTCAGCAACGCTTGATCGTTCCCCAGTGCCGACGCCAAGCCGAGCAACGTGCTCGCCAACTGCGGCGGCAACGGTTCTTTACCAGCCGACTCGAACACGTTGGCCACGACGCTGGCGACATTCTGCGCATGGATCGAACTCATCGCCGCCGCGACGAGATATTTGTCATCCCGCTCGCGATACAGCAACTTGCCGAGTTCATGTCCGAGCGACGCGAACTTCGGATGCCCCAGCGTGTACGCGAACTGCATCCGCACGAACGGATCGGGATCGCGGCCCATTCCCGATACGAGGTTGATCACCTGATCGGGGAGTTCGGCTTCAAACCGCTCAGTCGCCTGCAAACCTCGTCGGCGTAACCAGGGATTCTTGTCTTGCAGCGCGACCCAGAGTTCACGCCACTTTTCGCCGCGCTTGCCCATGCCGACGCCATCAATGATCGAAAGAATTGGCAAACTCGCGTTGGGACTCGCCTCTTGGAGTGACAGCCACATTGCATCTCCCGCGTCCATGCACTGCCAGTAGATCATCCGATGAGCCAAATCACGGACGGTTCCGTTCGGACTGCTCAGTGCCTCCCAAACCTGCCCGTAATATCCATCACGCCTTTCGACCTTCGCCTTACTCAGCGGCCACACGGTTGGGGCTTCGTCCTCTGCCAATTTACGTTGAAGGCCGTTGATGGGGACAACGCGATAAATCCGCCCCTTGTCGTGTCCTGCTCGCAGGTCGAGCTTGGCTTGCATGGCTGGCGGGATGTACTGCGGGTGCTCGATGACTTGGCGGTACATGTCGGCGATGTAGAGCGCTCCGTCCGGGCCGGTCTTGATCTGCGTCGGCCGGAACCAGTTGTCTCGCGAGGCGAGGAATTCGGATTGCTGCTCGTCGTCCGGCCGCCGGCTGGTGAAGGTCACGCCGTCGGCCGTCATGACCTCGTGATGCACGAGGTTGTGGACCGGTTCGGAGATGAAGACGTTCGCAACGTAGCCGTCACGCTCCGCGTGACGAGCCGAACGCTCCACTAACGTCGGTACGTTCTCAACCTTCGACGTCGACTCCCGCTTCGGCTCGTCACGCGGAGCGTGACGGCTACGTTCAAACAGCAGCTCATCCCGATAGACCATCGCGCTGTTGGCGGACGTGAAGCGATTCGACATCGCGAAATCATTGAACCGCGACAGCGTGCGACTGATCGGGAAGACGGGCGACGGGCCGGGGTTGATCGAGACGTGCTTGCGTGGATCAGGCGGAGCGACGTGCGGGTTGCGGCGCGTGTAAAAATCGTCGAGCACGAAGTGATACATCGGGTTCGCGTTGTTGTTGCCGAACCAGTAGCCGAAGTCGTCTCGGTTGCGGCCGTATTGAGTTTGGCCGGAGGTCGGGTCGAGTTTGCCGGTGTCCGGGTTCCAGCGGAAGTCTCGGCCGCGGATGTCGATGATCTTCAAAGTAGCCGAGTCACTCCGTGACT
>JANNDA010000860.1:0-4634 GCA_031387195.1 Planctomyces sp.
CTTCTTGCGCAGCCAGCCGCCGCCGGTGGTCCATTTCTCGGTCGTCACCGTGAAGTTGCGGAACGTGCTGTCGAAGTTCTTGGTCCCCGTGGTGCCCAGATCCTCCCACAGCGCCGTGTCTTTGTAGTTCTGTTCGGGCAGGATGAGCTTGGTCTCGGACGGGCCTTTGTAACGGTAGAAGTGACCGTAAACTCCCGCTGCCGTATCGAGACCTCCCGCCAAACCGAGCAAGGCTTCAAAAAACGGTCCGCCGGGATGAGTGAACCGCACGACGGTGATTCCCGGCGTGACCGTCACCGCCTCGTTCCGCTTCTGCACATACTCGATCGTGTAGGCATCACCCAGCATGTAGGCCTGCGAGCCAGGCAGGCTGTTCGTCGCCGACTCGGATTCGAGCAGCGGCTTCTTGTCGGTGTAGAAGACGTCGCGTCTCGTCCAAGAGTTGTCTTTCGCAAGCGCGTCGTGGTCGCCGAACAGATTGAACGAGTTCTTCTCGTGTTTGGTGACGGTCGTCTGAGTCTTCTCTTGCCCTTCGGTCCAGATGTAGCGCAGCCCCGCTTCGGGAGAGAACGTGATCGCGCTGCCGGGTGAGTGCGTGACCGTGCTTTGCAGCACATAGTTGATTGACGAGACGACGGCGTCATTGCCACCGACCGTGACATTGCTGGTTTGCAGCGTGCCGTTGAAGGTCGTTTCAGTGACGGTTCCGTTCGGCGCGACGACGTATTCCTTCTTCAGCGGCCCCGAGGCGCGCGCCGTATCGACGAGCGTGATCTTTCCCTCGCGATACTTCGTCGTGTCGATGCGATTGACGATCGTCTGGTACGGGCTGTCGTTGCGGATCTCGACGTTGGCGTAGCCGTAGGCGACTTTCAATCGCCCGTTGCCGGTGCTGAGAATCTGCCCCGCGATGATGATGCGACCGCCGCTGGGGACGATGTCGTCAATGACGATGGCCTGCTTCTCCTCGTCGAAGTAGCCCTCGACGGGAACTCCGTCCGTGCCGAACGAGATTCCAGAGATCGGCTTGCCAGTGTTGTCCAGGAACGACTTGGTGTCATTCGACCGGAAGTTGCTGGCGACGTTGACCGTGACGGTCTGCACACCGCTCTGGATGAGACCGTCGATGTTGAGGTATCGAGCCGTGATGGCGATGCGGCCTTGCGCCAGAATTTTGGAGTTGTCCGTGTTGATCGCCGTGGCCAGGTTCGCCAGCGCGGTCGTGTAAACCGAGTTGGTCGAGCCGGCCTGGAAGACCGTTCCCGACCCGGCATTGAAGGCGGCGATCCGCAGAGCGTCGTAATTGACGTACTGTCGCGGGTCTCTGTTCGTGTGGAGCCAGTCCTCGGTGTTCAGCGTGAAGTCGCTGGCGGCCTGGATCTCCACGGTCTTCGCGCGAATCTCGCCAGAGACGGTGATGCTCCCCTCGAAGTTCTTGATCGTGGCGCTCCCCGCTTCGTTGACGAGATCGCCCACCAGATACAGCCCCAGATCGACATTGGGCACGGTGAGGGCATAGCGCGACAACGGGCTGAGCGACTTTTGAGTGACCGTGATGGTCGGCTCGGCGGTGTTGTTGACGGCCGTCAGCGACTGACCGTTGAAGTAGACATTCCCCGGCTTGAGCACCGTCAGCTTGCCATCGACCACATCGATTCGCTTGTTGTCGCGGACGATGACGTCGTTGAGCACCATCGAGTACGGCGTCTGATTGTTGATCACGATTTCCGAACCGGCGCGGGTGATGAGCTGCTGGTTCGCGAGGGCGACGGTCACGCCAACCTGACTCAGCGCATTGCCTTCGACAAAGATCGATCCCGGAGCCGAATAGACCGATGGCAGATTGACGAAGAGCGTGTCGAGTTCCTTCTTCACCAGCGTGATTGTCTGGCCTTCAACCACGAGCGATTCGAGCAATCCAAAATCGGCCAGCGTTTCTTCGACGACGGCCAACTGCACTTCGTAGCGTGCGATCGCTTCCTCATTCAGCGCGTGGCTGGTGATCCAGTCGAGAATCTTCTGTCGCTGAGCGATCAAGAGGCCGCCGAGGTTTTGGTAAGTCACCGTCGGGGCGGCGAGCGTGACCGGCTTGATGACGTAGAACTGATCTTTGAGCGTCTCGGCAAACACCTGCGTGACGTCGCTTTGGTAAACGGCGAGTTCGCTGCTGCTGCCGTCCAGCGCCGCTTGCGCTTCCGCGATCGAAGGTTGCCCTGGCGTGCCGGTGTCGCGGTTGCCGGGAGTCGATGTGGTGGTCAGCTTCGTCCAGCGGTTGGTGTCGGCGAAGTTCTCGGTCTCCAGGATGATCAGATCGCCGCCAGCGGCCGAGCTGCGGTATTGGTAGAAGCTGCCGAAATCACCGCTGCCACCGACTCGGTTCCCGTCTCCGTCGTTCACGACCTTGATGATCGTTCCCGCCGAAACCGTGAAGGCGATGTTCTCCAGATTGAGCCGTCCGTACTCGTACCGAATGTCGTTCGGGATCGTGACCCCATCGGAGGTGAAGAGCGCCGCCTTCTGGGCATCAGACAATTCCGTGCCGAGCAGCATCGGGTCGAGGTCTGGTCCCGCGTTATCGGTGACCGGTTTGAGCAGCACGATACTGCGAGCATTCAGCCCCGCTTCGAGCTTCGCCGTGCTGGCGATGTTGACGAGATTCGTGCTCGTGACCTTGTTTCCCTTCGGGACCGGGAAGCCGTAGGGGAGCAGCGACAACGAGAGGGCGAGACCGCTGGTTCCGGCCCGTTTGTCTCCGCCGACTCCTTCATTGGCCAGCAGATTCACGTCCTCGAGCGTCCGAATCTGTGTGGTGCCGGTGAGGTTGATGACGTTGTTCTCGTTGATCTCCGCTTTGACGACCGGAACCACGATGTTGGGCAACAGCGAGAAGGCGGTGATCTCCACGTTGGCAAAGCTGTCGTGCAGATTCGGCACGCCCGTGCTGTCACGACCGGCGTAGAGCAACACGTCGCTCCCCCGCAGATCGGAGTTGAGGACTGTGATCGTCGCATTGCTGGTCGCGATCGCCGTCGCGTCGGCCCCGGCCGCTCCCGTGTAAGCACTGGCCATGAGCACGTTCGCGCTGGGACGCAGTCCCGACCCGGTGCGGCTGGTGAGGAAAAGGTCGCCCGACTGATTCTCCAAATTCGCTCCCGTGATGTTGATGTTTGCATCGGTGTTCGCGGTGACTTCGGAGAGTCCCACCGAGAGGGTGTACCCGGAAACCGTTTCGATGCGCACGCTGTCCACGGCAGTCACATCGGTGGAGGTCTCGATGCGGAAGACGCCGGGATTTTTGTTGTCACCTGTGGCGGTCAGCCGCGCTCCCGTGGCGATGTTCACGTTGGCCTGGAAGGTGCGCGAGGAGTTACCGATTTCGGTATCGCTCGTCAGCACCGTCAATCCCGCGACGCTCGCGGAGCCTGCTCGCAGATTGCTCGCATCTTTGAAGCGATCCTTGGTCAGCTCGTTCTTGGCCAAAATCAGAATGTTGTTCGAGGTGACAACCGCGTTCGTGCCGACGTCCACGTTCGCCTTGCTGTAGTTCTTGTTGCTGGCTCCCGCGCCAGTGCCGACGCCGAGTGCGAATGAATACGAATCGGCGGACGCATCGGTCTTTTGCGAGCCGACCGATCTCAAGAGGAACGAATTCGTGGTAACCTGAGTGTTCGTTCCGAGCCGTGCGATCGCCGCGTTGTCGCTGAAAGTGTTCGACTGCGCTCCGGTCGCCGCCACAAGTCCGCCGCCGGCCGCGACGCTTTCGGCGAGCAGGTCGTCGGTCGTGCTGGCGGAAATCAGCAGCGTGCCGGCGATCACCGTCGTGTTGCTGCCCGCTTCGGCGATGACTTCATCAATGTCGTTGCCAAGGCTGTCTTGTCCGAGACCAAGACTGACATCGGCGATCATCGCACCGATGGCGATGGCTCCGAATGCTCCGCCGTAGGCTCCCGCCTTCGCGGTGTTGGTCGCTGCCGAGCGAATCTCGACCGTGCCGGACGAGAGCAGCGTGGCTGACTGGGTGAACGCTTTCGTGCTCACCTTGATGTCCGCATCGGCTCGGTTGCCGGTCGCACCGACCAGCGCCGCCGCGACGCCGGCGGTGAATGTCTTGGGAATCGCAGCAACGGAGTTCGCCAGCACGCTGGTGTTCGTTGAGCCGACCGTCGCACCGACGATGCTCGACGAAATCTCGCTGAGGATTTCATTCTTCACCAACGCCACACCGATCGCCGCACCGAGGCTGATCGCGACGGTCACGGCGGTTGCGTCCCCTTCGAGGTAAGCGTTTTCGCTGCCGTTCACCGTCACGTTGCCTGCCACATCGACCATGATCGGCCCGGAAATGGCCGCGACGACTTTGTTGTCAACGGTGTTGTAAATCCCGATGCCGCCGCCGCTCGCCGAAAAGAGGCCGATCGACACCGAAGTGGAGACCGCTTCGACTCCGGTAATCTTGGCGTTCAATTCCGTCGCTAACACCGAGAGATTGCGACCGACGGAGATCGTTTTCGCGGTCGTCGAAGTGATCTGGGCCAGGATGTCGTTGGTGATCGAGGAACTAGCAACCGACGCATTGATCGCGAGAGAACCGCCGATGCCAATGGCAGCAGAGACCGCCACGCCGATGGACTTCG
>JANNDA010000862.1:0-4881 GCA_031387195.1 Planctomyces sp.
CGTTCACGGACAAGGACAAGTCCGCTCGTAATCGATGTTGAGCATCACAACGACAACATAGGAAGGCCACGGATGGCAAACCTCAGCCCGTCAGAATTGGCATCGTTGCTCGGCCCGATCGAGCCGCTTCCGGTGCAACGCAGCGAAACTGTTCGTCCCACAACGGATGGGTTGCATCACTGGAATCATTTTGCGGAAGAGTTCGCGCGAACCCTGACTGCACGACTACGTCCGCTGGTTAAAGCCGCTTCACGCGTACAGGCCATTGGCCTCAAAACACAGACGGCGGAGTTTCTGATTGCGAATCATGACCTTCGCTCGGTTGTTGGGTTTTGGCAGTGCAATCAATCTGTAGAGCCGATCTCGATCATCTTGTCTCCGTCGCTCGTGACGACTTTTGTGGATCGTTTGTTAGGCGGACGAACTGGCCCGCACTTCGATGACTTGATGGAACATCGGCCACTGACAGAGATCGATTATCGGCTCGCTGCGCGGCTACTGGAGGCTGCTCGACAATGTGTGATTGCGATCGCAACCGCTGAGACGCCGTTCGAAATCAATGAACTTCCGCCGCAGTCGATGTCTTTCGAGGAGGCGTGGTTGCCCGATTGCTCGTTGCTCCGACTGTCCTTTGATCTTCGTTTTGTTCAAGGAGGCGGTTCGCTTGAACTGTTGGTTCCTCTGGAAGTGGCCGCCGAATTTGCCTGTGAAGACACAGGTATCGTTGAGGGTCTGAGAACATCGGGCGAACCGCCTGATAGAATTGACCAGCACGTCAACAACTCATCGCTGCGAAGACGAGATGACGAGCCTCTGGCCAACGCGGTTCGCACAAAATCTCCGCAACGAACGACTGTTGTCGCCAATCTCGCGCGGATGACTTTGCCTGCTGGCGAACTCCGCTCGATGGCGGTGGGAGATGTCTTACTAACCGATGCCGCACCCGATGACCCGCTCGAAGTGATCGTCGATGATACGACACATTTCCCTGCTCACCACGGGGGGCTGAATGGTCACAAAGCAATCCAGTTGCTGGCTCCGGTCTCCGGAAAGTAAACCGCGAGATCATCTGTTGCGAAAAAACTCTGCAATCAAGGGCGTTTCTTGACGGGGCAGACGACCGCTACTACAAGGTTGCGACACGTTGGCTCGCCGGGTGATTGGTTCGCCTGAGCAGCATCAACGCCCCTACTGCCGAGGAATGCAACAATCGAAAAGTCGCAGAGGATCAACGAGCAGATTCGCATCACCCCCGTGCGAGTCGTGGACCAAAACGGTCACATGGTTGGAGTGATCCCGACCTCCGACGCTCTCCGGCTGTCGCTCGAAGCGGGTTTGGATTTGGTGGAAGTCAGTCCCAACGAGCGGCCTCCTGTGTGCCGCATCATGGATTTTGGCAAATTCAAGTACGAGCAAAAAAAGAAGCACGCAGCAAATACCAAGACGCACCAAACCGTGCTCAAGGAAGTTCGACTGCGGCCTAAAACTGGCACACACGATATCGAATTCAAGATCAAGCAGGCTCGTTCGTTCTTGGAACACAAGGACAAGGTGAAGGTCAACGTCGTGTTTCGTGGTCGCGAGAATGCCCACCACGATCGCGGTCGAGATGTTCTCAACCAGTTTGTCGCTGGACTGGAAGACGTCGCGAAAGTCGAGCAAGCCTGCAAAATGGATGGTGCCAAACAAATGTCGGTTGTGCTCGCACCAAAAGTCTGAGTTTCCTGCCGATTCCGCCGCAGCCTGGCAACTTCTCGGACTGGTTTGAAAAACAGGCTCGCGAACCAGCCAGGATCAGTGGAAACGTTTGGGGACGGTCTCTATAGTGCCCCGCTCTTTCGCTGATCCCGCCAAGGTGGCGGCGTTGATTTTCAAATTTATGGCCCTCGCCTTACGAGTCCATTATGCCTAAGCAGAAGACCCACAAGGGAATTAAGAAACGCTTTACCGTGACTGCCTCCGGAAAGGCGAAGCATCGGAAAGCCTGCCGAGGCCACTTGCTCAGTGGCAAGTCTGGCAAACGCAAGCGCCATCTCCGACAGGACGGCGTTCTGTCGAACTACCAGGCAAAAACGGTGTATGAGGCACTGCGTCCCATTCTGTAATTGAAATTTTGTGCTGCGGGCTTTGTCCCGTTTTGCTCCGCTGGGTTGTAAGGCCTGGCTCACGAAGGTGAAGAAAGTCTGCTATGCGTATTAAGTCGGGTTCAATCCGCCATCGCAAAAAGAAACGTATTTTCAAAGAGGCTGAAGGCCGCGTTGGTGGTCGTGGGCGTCTTTGGCGAACAGTGATCGAGCACGTCATCAAGGGACGCGTTTATGCCTATAACGATCGCCGCTTGAAGAAGCGCGATCTGCGAGCCTTGTGGATCACTCGCCTGAACGCAGCCGTCACGATCCGTGGCGTGTCGTACTCGCGATTCATCCACGGCTTGAAGTTGGCTAACATCGAACTCAATCGCCGGACCCTTAGCGAATTGGCGATTCGCGAGCCACAGATCTTTGAGGAGATCGTTGTGGCCGTGAAGGGGGCGCTCGCAGCGGCGGTCTAATTGGCCATGTCATCGTTGCGAGCCATTCATGGTGACGCGGCGGGAAGCATAAGGGCGAAACCTGTGTTGAGCACATTACGGCTCAACGTGAGTTTCGCCCTTCTGCATTGAATCGGGACAGCAACCTCAGTTGGCAGAAATTCGCGGTCGAGGAACAGCGCATGGAACCGCTTCAACAATTCGATCAATTTGAGGCGGTTGCATTGGCCGCTTTGGCCAGTGCGAAAGATGCTGCCGCCGTTGAAGCGGCTCGCGTCGAGTTTCTGGGTAAAAAGAGCGGCCGGATCAAAGAGTTGCAGGACTTGCTCGGTAAAGCGACTCCTGAACATCGACCGGCGTTTGGTGCCAAGTTCAACGAAGTGCGACAGCGAGTCACTGCGGCGCTCGAAGCACGTCAGCAGGAACTCGCGAAACCGAAAGTCTCGCTGACCGGAATCGACATCAGCCTGCCGGGAGAATCGGTTCGTCTCGGACGTCGGCATCCGCTGACGCAAACGATGGACGAATTCAAAAACATCATCGGACGAATGGGCTTCACGGTCGCGAATGGGCCGGAACTCGAAGATGAACATCACAACTTCGAGGCGCTCAACATTCCGCTTGATCATCCCGCGCGTGATCCGCTGGAGAATTTTTATCTGGCAACCGCGACGGCGACTGCTGGCGGACCTGTGCTGCTCCGCAGCCAGACATCGACGGTCCAAATTCGTGTGATGGAAAAAACAAAGCCGCCAATTCGGATAGTCTCGTTGGGTCGCGTTTATCGGCCGGATACGATCGACGCGACGCACTCGTGCATGTTTCACCAAATGGAAGGGCTGATGGTCGATACCAACGTCACGATGGCTCAGCTCAAGACCACCTTGCGGCTGTTTGCGACCGCCTATCTGGGACGTGATGTGACGATTCGCTTTCGACCCTCGTTCTTTCCTTTCACGGAACCGTCTGTCGAAGTGGATATGAGCTGGGGGCAAGGCTGGATGGAAATCGGTGGCGCGGGGATGGTCGATCCGAACGTGCTCCGTGCGGTTGGCTACGATCCGGACGAGGTCACCGGCTTCGCATTCGGCTTTGGCATTGAGCGCTTTGCGATGCGGCGCTACGGCATCACCGACATTCGCCGCTTCACGGAAAACGACGTTCGTTTCCTCAGCCAGTTTTGAGTCATGTTTCACAGGACCAACTGATGGCCACACCGATTCAAGTGAAGTCGCTCGATCATGTGACGATCGTGGTGAAAGACCTCGAACGCTCGCGACAGTTTTACGTTGATGGACTCGGCATGACCGAAGTCCCGCGTCCCGCGTTCACGTTTCCGGGATCATGGTTTCAAGCGGGTGACACGCAGATTCATTTAATCCAAGAGCATGTCGGCACTCCGCCAGCGGGCAACCCTTTGCCGGAGCAGTTCCGCACGTCTCGTTCGCATCACTTCGCGTTTGTCGTCGATAACGCGGAGGCAACTTACGCGCGAGCCCAAGAGCTTGGAATGAAGATCGTCTCGCCACCGAAGTCACGGCCAGATGGATTCGTGCAGGTTTTCCTCAATGATCCTGATGGCCACGTGGTCGAGCTTTGCTCGACCGGCGAATGAAATCTAAGCCGTTCCGTGTGACGACTTCTTGGAGAATAATCGCTGCGATTCGCGCATCACTTCCCCCACGCATCGTAGTTTCGGCCACACGAAGTTTTCGACGTGTCGAGTTCGGTCAAACGACGAATCGCTGATTCCCCATTCCGCGTTTAGGAGACAAGACCGTGATGAAGCTGTGGAACTGTGTGCTGGCGTTGGGTGTTTCCGTGTTGTTGTTTTCTCCGGCGATGGCCGAGGATGCCAAACCGAAGAAGCCGAAAGCCGGCGCGGCTAGGAAAGAGCAGCCCGCCGTGCAGTTGCCGAAGGAAATCGAACTGACTGACGAGCAGAAGCCAAAGATCGCGGAAGTGGAAAAAGAGTTTGCTCCCAAGATGAAAGAACTCCGTGAAAAGCTCGACAAAGTGCTCACGGAGGATCAAAAGAAGGCCCGTGCCGAAGTGACGAAGGAAGCACGCACGAGTGGCAAAAAGGGGAAAGAGTTGCAACAAGCCATCAAGGACGCGACGAAGGCCACTGACGAGCAACAAAAGCAGATCGACGTTGTCGAAAAGGAACTTGTCGCCCTGCGTCAGAAGATTCGCGAGAAGGTCGAACCGATCCTGACTGAAGAGCAAAAGACAAAGCTCCCGCCGAAGGCTGGCGAGAAAAAGAAAAAGAAAGACAAGAAGGCGGCCTAGTCGGGATTATTCACGGGGCGGGGAGATCGCGTCGCAGGCTGTTTCGAGTTAGCACGACG
>JANNDA010001099.1:0-2515 GCA_031387195.1 Planctomyces sp.
GCGGCCCGATGTGCCACCGACGAGAAAACCTTTTGTGCGTGAATCGCCCGCGAGCCAAATCTGATCGCCGACTCGTTGGAAGCCGAACATCGAGTAGTAAATGTAGAACGGCACCATGTGGATGCCGAGGTTCGAGTACGCCGTGCCAGCGGCCACGAACGACGAGATCGCTCCCGCTTCGTTGATCCCCTCTTCGAGGATTTGGCCGTTCTTCATCTCTTTGTAAAACATGAGTTGGTCAGCATCGACCGGCTCATAGAGTTGGCCCTTACTGGCGTAAATACCGCACTGGCGGAAGAGACCTTCCATTCCAAACGTACGGGCTTCGTCGGGGATAATCGGGACGATTCGTTGGCCGATCGCTTTGTCCTTCAGCAGGCTGCTGAGGATGTAGGTAAACGTGAAGGTCGTGGATCCTTGTGTGGCCTTGGCGACGTAGCTGAGAAATGTCTCGACGGACGGAACCGCGAGCTTCTCCAACGTCGGCTTGCGAGCCGGGACGAAACCACCGAGGGCCGCTCGGCGCTGCATCAGATATTGCATCTCCGGGCTGTCGGGAGCTGGTTTGTAAAACGGAGCTTGATCGACCTGGTCGTCGGGGATTGGGATGCCGAAGCGCGAGCGGAACTCTCGCAACTCCTGCTCGTTCGCCTTCTTGACGTTGTGCGCGATGTTGCGTCCTTCGCCTTGTTCGCCCAGGCCGTAACCTTTGATGGTCTTGGCGAGGATGACCGTCGGCGAGCCTTTGTGATCGACGGCTGACTGATAGGCGGTGAAGACTTTCTCGGGGTCATGTCCTCCGCGTTTGAGCTTCCGCAACTGCTCGTCAGAGAGGTGTTCGACCAACTTGAGCACTTTGGGATTCGCCGCGAAGAAGTGTTCGCGAATGTACGAACCGGGCTCGACGACGTACTTCTGATACTGGCCATCGACGACCTCACCCATGCGACGGACGAGATCACCATCGACATCGTCTTCCAGAATCGGATCCCAGTCACCGCCCCAGACGACTTTGATGCAGTGCCAGCCGGCTCCGCGAAACGCTCCTTCGAGTTCTTGGATGATCTTGCCATTGCCTCGCACCGGCCCGTCGAGCCGTTGCAAGTTGCAGTTCACCACAAAGACGAGGTTGTCGAGGTTTTCACGTGAGGCCAATGTCAGCGCACCGAGCGTCTCCGGTTCATCCACTTCGCCGTCACCAACGAAGCACCAGACTTTCGACTGCGAGGTGTCCATCAAGCCGCGGTGTTCGAGATACCTTAAGAACCGTGCCTGATAAATGGCCGTGATTGGGCCGAGCCCCATCGACACGGTCGGGAATTGCCAAAACTCCGGCATCAGCCACGGATGCGGGTACGACGACAGGCCCTCACCAGCAGGAAGTTCTTGGCGGAAGTGTTCGAGGTGGTTCTCGGTCAGCCGGCCTTCCAGAAACGCTCGGGCATAAACTCCGGGCGATGAGTGACCTTGGAAGTAGACGAGGTCGCCGGTGTGCTGATCGTTGCGCGCGTGAAAGAAGTGGTTGAAGCCGATCTCGTACAAGGTGGCGCACGACGCATACGTCGAGATGTGGCCCCCCAAGCCTTTGTTGTCACGATTGGCTCGCACGACCATCGCCATCGCATTCCAGCGAATGATCGATTTGATGCGGCGTTCGATTTCACGATTACCGGGAAAACGAGGCTGCTGGTCGGTCGGAATCGAGTTGATGTAGGGCGTGTTGGCGGTAAACGGCAGCGTCACGCCGCGCACGTAAGCTCTTTCCTGCAAGCTGGATAAAAGCTGCTGGACGCCGGCCTTTCCGTAGCGATGCAGCAGATCATCAAACGATTCGAACCATTCATCCATCTCACCTGGCAGAAGTGCGGCCGCAACGGGTGCGTCTTGCGTCATCGTGTCGTCTCTCGGTCGTCGAGTACTCAAAGGGAACCAGTTGATCGGCGATAAGCGCCCACCGATCAAGCTTTTTGAGGGAAAATTCAGGGCGGATTATGGCAACCCGCCGAAAACCGGGCAACCCGCGAGACGACAAGCCACAAGTGCTGGCTGATGTGAGTTAGTTGCAAGCTGGAAGCTTGCACTACGACGTCGAGGCCACCGCTCGCCTGAAGAGCGATCTTCAACAGCGTGACAAAGTGAGAAGCCATCTCCCCTCTTCGCAAGCCAATTGAAATATGGGTAGCACCGTTCCCGCGCACCGTGCCCGCACGAGGACATCCAGAATTCCCGGTGGGAGGCATTCCACATCGGTCGTTTCAAGGCTCGTTCGCAGGCAGGCCCGAGCTTTGCGAATCTCAGTCTTCACCCATTCGCTGTTCATGCTGTGCTCCGAGAGCACCAGCAGCAGGCGGTCGTTGACCTGGATGGCCCGGTCGATTCTACGTAGCCGTCATCGCTCCGTGCGCCGTGAAAGGTGTTGATCTTGAGCGGGGGATAATCCCGCCCGGCAACTTGTTGTTCCAGCCGGTAGCAATTGGAGCAACGGTGGAGGCAACGAAACCGTTGAAGCCTTCGA
>JANNDA010001110.1:0-2872 GCA_031387195.1 Planctomyces sp.
ACTGACGCCGAACAACTTGCCGACGACGCCCGATCGCTTGAAGCGTAGGATGGGGTGCGGAAAATGGGGTTAAACAATCGTCCGAAACATCTCATTCAGGACTGCGAACGGTATATATCAGTAAGTCAACTGACTTCCGAAGTAGAAGTTGAGACCCGGCTGATACACGCCGCGTCCGGTGCGGAGGTCGAGATGCTCGCGGTAGAACTTGTTGGTCACGTTCTCGACGCCGCAGTTGACGACCATGTTCTTTGCCGGACGCCAATAACTGCGGATGTCGTAAGTCGTGAATCCGGCAGTCGGCAACTCGCCGATCGACCCTGCGACGCGGTTTTGTTGGTCCACGATGCGGGACGAGAGTTCGACGCCCCAAGTGGACTTCTCACGAGGATCGCGGATGCGAAAGCCGAGTCGAGATTCCATCGGCGAGATGCCTGCCAGCGGCTCTTCCTTACTGCCCGGCAGAATGCCGCGTGGCGCATTCGGATCGCGAATGAATTCGGCGAAGGCAGGGTTATAGAAGTCCTGCCCGCCTTCCGACCGTGTGTGATCGCGGCCTTCGACAAAGCTCACGTTTCCGAAGGAAGTCAGCCAATAAGTGTGGTCGTATTCGGCGTAGGCTTCGAAGCCTGACAATGTCGCGAACGGGGTGTTGACGAACGTCAGCCCACGTGCCTGTTCCGTCCCCGGCAGAGCATTGAAGAGGACGACTTCATAGGTGGTGTAATCCTTGACCCAGGCATAGAAGCCGGTGGCTCCGATGCGGAAGTCTTCATAGTTTGCACGCAAACTGATGTCGAGTTGCGTGTGCCTCGCGGCCTTCAGGTTCGGATTGCCGATGACGGAGTTGAACCCGTTCTGGATGACCGACAGAAACTCACCCGTGGAATACAGCTCCGTCAACGTAGGCGGGCGCATCCCGATGCCTGCGGCCGTGCCGAGCGTCCATTCCTCATTCAGCTTGTAGTCGGCGGTGCCGAACAGCGACCAGAGTTCAAATTCTTTGTCGAAGCTGTCTGTGCGGAGTTGTTTCAGCAGGAAATCCTGAGTCAACGGTACTTGGGTTGGCAATGTCGAACTGAGACCACTCGGCAGGCGATCCACATCAGTGCTGACGAAGTCCACTCGTCCTCCGGCTTTCATTGCCAGGCGGTCATTCGCAGGAATCGTCATCTGGGTGAACAACCCTGGATTGGCCCAATGTGAACGAGGAATGCCTGCGGTAGCATCAAAGAACGTGTATTGCCCCGGTGCGATCCCCAACGCGGCCGCGAGTCCCGCATCGACATCCACTTTGAAATCGTTGGTCTCGTTGAGTTCTTGATTGAGATAGCGAAAATCAGTGCCGGCGATGAGCTGCGTTTCGCCAGTTTGTCCCCAGGTCAACGAGGTCGAATAGCCCGTGGACATCGAATCGACGTCGGTTTCCAAGTTGTCAGTCAGCAGCGGGATCGACGGAATCTGCGCCAGCTTTCCGCTGCGTCCAGCATCACCTTGGAACCGCGTGCGGTTGTACCAGCCTTCCGCTGTCAACCGATCGAAGTATTGCTGATCTTCCATCGTGTAGGTCAATTCAAAGGCATCAGTCACCAAGAAGTTGATATCGAAGAACTGGCCGGGAGATTCCACATCCGTTTGATCCAGTCGCAAGTAACTGAATTCGATGTGTTGATCGTCGGAGATGTCGAAGCCCAGTGCTGCGTCGAAGTCGCGAGATTTATAACTGGTGGGAAGCTTCTGACCGTTGCCCATCGTGTAGTTGCTGCCGGTGCGGTTTCCATAGCCCGCGCGATAGCCCCACGTCTCGTCGCCGCCCCAGATCGTTTGCCGACCATACCACTGTTCGCCGTTCGTTTTGTATTCCAAGCTCGTGCTGCCGTGAGTCTCGTACCCATCATCGAATCGCGGAGACTGCAACAGTCCGACGTCGATGAACTGAGTTCCCGGCCCATACAGCGCGCTGTACGGCCCCTTGACCACGAGCACGTCTTGCACAATGCGCGAGTCGATCTTGCTCAGCATCGTGTCCAAGTCCTGCCGCGCGGGAACCCAATAAGAACCCGACGCCAGCAAGCTCCCCGTGCCACTGCCGCGAACTCGCGTGTCCGTGATGATCGGCGTGCGCTGCTGAGAAGTGACGCCACGCGTTTGAGCCGATTTGCCCAGCAAGCTCCCGGTGTCCGTGGTGGCTCGGAACGGAGACTCGCGACCGTACACGACGTCGGTGTTCGATCCCGTCGCCCGCGCACGGCGCACATCACCCAGCAAACTTTTATCGACGTTTCCCGATCCGAAAAGGTTGTTAGCCACAACACCAGCTTGTGGTGGTGCCGTCATTCGAGGTTCCGCAGCCAGCGGTGCCGGAGCCAGCGGTTGTGGCTGCTGGAAGTTAATGAATTTCAGCTCGCCATCGACGAAGACTCGTCTGACATCCTCGTCCAGCGATTTGTCGCGTGGAGAGACTTTCGGCTGTGTCACTGCGGCAGGTTCCGCCGGAACTTTCGCAACTTCGTCCGCACCGTAACTGGAGTTCCACGCCAGAAAGAGCATGGAAACCCAGACAGAGTTAAATCGTGATGACATGCTGGTGCCTTCCTGGCGAGCACGGGTCTTCCATGAGCGATCAATAGACACGAAGTGCCGGTCCTATCGGCAAATCTGATTGTGAGCGCAGCCATTTTCTAATGGGCGATGTTCCAAGTGAGCAGGACACGGTCGGGTTGTACGGATTGGGCAAACTATTGCGGCAACAATCCGCGTCGCGGAGCACATATACCCCGCGCGACCATGAGTGAGATGTCTTGGCGAGCCGGAGGGCGTCAGCCCTCGTTGTTCCACACAAGTCGCGAAGCGACTTGATTTCAAGCTCCCC
>JANNDA010001132.1:0-2273 GCA_031387195.1 Planctomyces sp.
GATAA
Organism: Planctomyces sp.; assembly: GCA_031387195.1. Classification (GTDB taxonomy): domain Bacteria; phylum Planctomycetota; class Planctomycetia; order Planctomycetales; family Planctomycetaceae; genus SXKJ01. The sequence goes on from JANNDA010001132.1 coordinate 6, forward strand.
TGCCTGATTTGTCATCAACGCTTTGTTCCGCCAATTTTGAATTTTGCGGTGCCTGACCCCAGACCGTTCTCACAATCTCGACACCGGCGATGTCGGCCAGACGAGATACTTCACTCCCATCACGAACACGATCAACAGCACACCCGTTTTGACTTGCGATTGAGCCACACGATTCAGCAACCGACCTCCCCACCAAATTCCCAAAAGCACAGGGATCATCGAACAGCCGAAGACGAACAAAACGTTTGATCCCAACAAGCCCACATGCCCCAGCAACGCGACTCGCAGCATCGAGCTGACGCTGAACATCGCTTGCAACGCGGCCACGATTTGCTGCTTCGTCCACGGTTGCGAATAGACGTAAGCCACTGCTGGCGGACCACCGATATTGAATGCGCCGCCGAATACGCCACTCAAAAAACCAAGTGGCACCGCACACCAGTGCGGAATCGGACCTAGTTGCAAGCGTTGCAACAACGGATCAATCACGGCAAAAAAACACATGGTGCCACCCAAGCAACGCAGCAGCGTCTCCGACTGGCCCCAACTCAGAAGCTGCACGCCGATCGGCACGCCGAGAACAACGCCGACAATCAACCCGGCCGAATCACGCCACACAAAATGCTTGCGGTTCGACCACCACGTCCCCCAGCAGACCGGCACATTGATTGCCGCCACGGTCGCCGCCGCCAACTTGAAGTCCATCCACAGCGGCAAAAACGCCATCGCCACGATGCCAAACCCAAATCCCGTCAGCCCCTGCATCAGCCCGGCAAACGTCAGCACGATGAGGATGTAAACCAAGTCCAACGAATGCTCCTTGAAGGTAGCGGCAAGCTTCCAGCTTGCATGAGAACGCTCACAAGCTGGAAGCTTGTGGCTAGGGCTTCTTGATCGGCTCTCACCAAGTCCAATCGCGAATGCCGACCAAGTTGCGGATGCACTCCGTCGGCCAGCGTCCTTGTCGCAACGAGATGATCGTCTCGGCAGACATCTTCAGCGTGTCGTGCTGAGATTCCTCATCGAGCCCGGCAAGATGTCCGCAGACCAAAACGTTGTCCAACTTCAGCAGCGGACTATCGAGCGGCAACGGCTCCCGTTCAAAGACGTCGAGCCCCGCTGCTCGCAGGTGTCCTGACTTCAGCGCGTCACACAACGCCGCTTCGTCGATCAACGGGCCGCGAGCCGTGTTGATGAGCACCGCTCCCGACTTCATTCGCTTCAGCGAATCGGCATTGATGAGATGCCGCACCGATTGGTCCATCGGCAAGTGCAGCGACACGTAATCCGACCGCGACAACAGATCGTCGATCGAAACCAAATCGACCTGCCACTGCTCAGCAAACTCGCGATTCGGAAACGGATCGAACGCCAGCACGTTTAAGCCGAGCCCTCTGGCTCGTGTCGCGACGGCTCGACCGATGCGGCCGAGCCCGACGATTCCCAAGATGCGTCCCATCACACGCGGGGTCGGTTCTTTCCCCCAGACTCCGCGGCGGACTTCGCGGTCTCGCTCCGGCAAGCGGCGAGCCAGCGACATCAGCATTGCGATCGTATGTTCGGCCACCGCATGATGATTGACACCGGGAGTCGTCGCGACCACGACCTGGGCTTGATCACACGCGGGCAGATTCACCGCATCAAACCCAACTCCCGTCCGCGCGATCACGCGCAGCTTCTGGCACGCGGCAATGACCCTCGCAGTGAACGGCTCGGACCCGGCAATGCAGGCCACGCAGTCCTGCAACTGACCAATCAGATTGTCTTCCTGCCACAGGTCAAGTTTTCGATCCACAACGACCGGCTCAAATCCGGTGTTCTGCAACAAACCAAAGTGCGGTCCCGTGTCGCCGACCATGGATGTCACAAGCACTCTGGAACTGGTCGAGGTCATGAATACGGTTCTCCAAATCGTTGATCGCACTCTGATTGGCTTCGTCTTGATGTCGCACCGTAGCGACTGCCAATTCGTTTCGCGAGTTTCTTGGTGGCACTTGCCGCCAATCACATCGCTTGTTGCATCGCGCGTCGCCAGACGGTATCTGTGGCAGTCGATGCTCGTTGCTGAATCTTCGGGCGGCCGTTGTGATTTGACTCTTCGATTGTGGTGGATCTCTTGAAACGCTTGAGCGTTCTTTTCGCTGCCATCTGTTTGCTGATATCGACAATCGGGTGTCGTCAATCGGCCTCGAAGCCGTCTGTTGAAACCGGAGGCACCGATCAGACTCAATCGAATCCACACGGCGTAATGTTCTCGTCGGTGGCTGT
>JANNDA010001146.1:0-4566 GCA_031387195.1 Planctomyces sp.
TAGTGATTCACACTGTCCGTGAAATGCCGAGCACCTCAAAGTACGGCAAGCGATGGGTACGGACGACCGTAACGGAATTCACTGACAAGGGGCCGAAGCATACGCCGGTTGATTCAACCGGGCTGGAGTTCGGGAAGCTACTGCGCGAGCACAACCTGAAACGGGCCGGTCTTGGATTTTATGCTTTGAGGCACACCTTCAGAACGATTGCCGATGCGACACGAGACTTTCCGGCGGTGAGACTGGTGATGGGCCATGCGGACGGTAGCATCGACGATGTTTATCGTGAGCAAATTGACGATGGCCGATTGCAGTCATGTTGGGCGAAGAACTTTACAATGCTCGAATCAACGCCGGGATGACGCAGGAAACGCTTTCCCACGAGGCGGAAGTCGATCGCAGCTACATCAGCCAGCTTGAGAACAATAAATGGTCGCCCACTGTTGATGTCCTTTTCAGACTTTGCGATGCCTTGGGGATCACCGTCTCTGAATTGATGGCTCGCGTTGAAGCGACCCGAAAGCCACAAGCAAGGAAGAAGTGAATCGCCCGCTTGGTCGGTGACAATTCACGCATCGACTCACCGAACGAATTCACTTGAATCCGACAACCGTCACCTTGAGGCTTCTAGCGAACCGCAGACCGGGCAGGGCTTCCCGGTTGTCCTACTTCGCCGGACACGCTACGCGATGCCGTAGGCGTTCCTACGAAGGTTTGAGAAGGCACCACGACGGATGATTTCGCACTGAGAACCGACTCGAAACACTACCGGTAGTGTTTACTACCGAAGCACGTCGCTATGAGACGTTTCGAGACATTTCAGCAAAGTGCCGAGAAGCATGAAGAGCCCGTAATTAGCGGGATTTATGCACTGTTTTTAGTGGACATGAATCCACTAACTAGCATTAGAAATCCGTTGCTCTATCCAACTGAGCTATGGGCGCAAACAAAAGGCACCAAATCACGTTAAGCAAATTTGTTATCAGGCAAAAAACGTGTCTGACAACCACCGTAACACCATCTTCTAACAAAGTCGCCATCATGCGACCAAGTCTTGGAACGATGCTGCTGCCGCGTTAAAAAAGTATCTGAATCGGTGGGAAGACTTGCAAGCGGGTCTGATGCTTCGGACACGGTTGGCTTGAGGCCCGCCGATCTCATCTTGATAAGTAGACGCACTCGTTAGGGTGTGGGCTTCCTACTGTCTACCGATTGGTAAGCGGATCAGTGGGCACGAGTGCCACCGCTCGGCACCAGCCGGCGCTGGCGGCTTTGATCTTTATTGGCAAGCAGGAAACGTAGAACCCGTGTGGCGGCAACAAGTCGAGGTTTGCCAGCTTTTCGATTTGGCAATACTCGCTGGTGATGCCCGCAAAATGAGCGGGCCAAATATGCTGGCCGTCTCCAGTTCGACGGTAGTCGCCGACCATGTCGGCGAATGGGCGATCGAGCGTGTAGGCATCAATGCCGATGACTTTCACTCCTTGTTCCACAAGCCACAGCGTTCCGTCTCGACCGAGTCCCGGCTGCCGGAAGTATTCGACGGAATCGATTCGTTTATCGGCTCCCGTTTGCAACAGCACGATGTCAAGCGGCTTCAGTTGATACGTGATCCGATCGAGTGCGGCTTTCAAATCTTCGACGGTGATTTCTTCGCCAGCCTCCTTGTGTCGCATGTCGAGCACCACGCCCGGCGCGAAGCACCATTCCAGCGGGACTTCATCGATCCGCTTTGCGGGCAAGCCGCCCGATGTCGGTCCGTAGTGATACGGCGCATCGACGTGAGTTCCGGTGTGAGTGATTGCTCGGATCTCCTCGATCGCCCAGCCTTGGCCATTCGAGTAGACCAAGTCTTCCGGAGCGACACCGAAGAACTGTCGCATCTGCGCGAGTCCTTCAGCTTCGTGTGTGACGTAATGAATTGCTGGCGGAATCGGCTCGCTGACAGCGGCGTGCTCCAGCGGAACGCTGAGATCGATGAGTCGGTGTTGAGGAAGCATGTCGGCAGATTAACCGCGAGCAAATTTTGAAACGAGCCTGCCGAAATCCGGGTAACTCGCGGCAGTCGATGCGAGCCAGAGTCCCGTCGGCTCGTTTCCGTGTTCTCTCGCTGATACTCTGTGCCGCCCGATTCGATCCTGTGATTCGCCGTTTTTCTGGGAGGTTTCCGTGTCGCTCATTTTTTCAAAGCGTCTGACGAAATTGTTCGGCGTTGTGTGTCTGATTGCGATTTTCATGACGCAGTCGATGCCGGTTTTCGCGCAGACAAAGGACGCGGCTAAGAACGAGTCTAAGCCGGCGTTGGAAAAGGCGATTCCGTTGGCGGTGCTTTGCGTGGCCGGAGTCGAACGCTGGCTCGGAAACGCGGACTATTTGTTTGAAGCGGTCAAACGCGAAGAGCTGTCGGATTTCGTCGGCGGACAGTTATCGAAGCTCAATGACTTGAAGGGTGTCGATAAGGACAAGCCGTTCGGCATGTTGATCTTCCTACGGCCGGGACTCATTCCACAGCCGTACCCGGTGAGCTTCGTGCCGGTCAAGAATTTGTCAGACTTGATTGGGACGGTCAGCAATGGTCCGTTCAAGGTCAAAAAAATCGACGATACGCATTACGACTTGGTCACGGACACCAACACGACTCACGCACTGCTCGTTGGGGATTACGCTTGGTTGGCGCAAGAGACTGATCAACTCGACTTTGAATTCCCGAACCCAGTGGAATTCACCAAGCGACTCACTTCACGTTACGACATTTCGTTCGAGTTTAACCTGACGAGCGTTCCCGAAGGGATGAAGAACATCTTCCTCGACTTCCTGCGCGCGAGCACGGAAACCTCGATGCAACAACGCGACGGTGAGCCCGATGCCGGTTATCAACTTCGCCGAGTCAACGCGCTCAATTCACTCGACTTCGTGGAGCAATTGATCCTGCAAGGTGAGCGGCTGTCGTTGGGTCTTTCGGTTGATCCCAAAACTAAACGTGCCGCGATTGAGTTAGACGTTCAAGCCAAACCGGACAGCGGATTGGCTCAAATGCTGCAGGACGTCTCCGCGCGAACGAGCTATTTCGCCAGTGTTCTTCGGGAGGACACGCCGCTGACTTTTTCGATGTCGTGGATGATGCCGCCGGCTAACCAAAAGCGGCTTGTCGATTTCTTCGAGACTGCTGAGCAAGAAGCGGTCTCGCTGTTGGCCAATGCGGTCGCTGGTCAGAAAACAGAAGCGACGCCGACGTCAACACCGGCGGCAACGGAAACTCTCAAAGTTGCTTCGACTGGAAAGCCTAAGCGTGGCGGGACAGGCAAACCGAAGAAGCCGAAACTCCCGGTGCCGCAACCGATCAAAGACGTGTTCGATTCTTTGCGCGCGACCGCGCAGACGGGGCATATCGACTTCTTCGCACAGTTCGTGGCAGACAGCAAATCGAATGGCTCGCCGCAGTTCACGTTGCTCGGCGGAGCGAAAGTGGCCGACGGCACCAAGCTGGCTTCCGGAGTGACCGAGATCTTGAAACTGGTCAAGGATCGACCGGGACTCGCCGCGCTCGACTTCAACATCGACACGCATAAAGGAATCACATTTCATCGGCTGCTCGGCAGTGACATTCGTCGCTCCGACGAGTTGATGTACGGCGGCAAGCCTTCGCTCTACATCGGACTTGGCTCGCAAGCGGTGTGGTTTGCGATTGGTCAACCGGATGCACTCGCACAGCTCAAGCAGGTGATTGATCGGGCGGAAGCCAATCCCTCGGCACGGCCGTCCGGTTCCGATCGCATCCCCATCCAATTGACGGCGCACATGAAACGTTGGGTGGAATTCGGCAATGCCAACGGTGAGGCACTTCAACAAGAAGCCCTGAAGCAACGTGACAAGGCCATCGCCGCTCAACAAGCCGCGGCTGAAGCCAGCGGAGCGAAACCGGCTGCCGTTGATACTCCGAAAGAGCCGACCCCGGCGAACCCCGGTAACAATCCTCCACGCCGTAACGGTGACAATGCTGAACGAAATCGCGGCAATCGCCAGACGCCGATGCAGGTTTTGCAAGAGATGCAGCGCAAGGCGTTTTCCGGCTCCGATGATCTGCTGCGAATCGATTTCCGACCGACCGATCAAGGTGCTCGATTGAAACTGGAGTTCGACGAGGGCTTCATTCGCCTGATGGGCTTCGGGGTTTCGGCGGGACTGGATTCGCTGGCAGAACGCGAACAGCGGCAACGGAAACCGAATCCGGAATCGCCCAAGAAGTAGCCAGTGCGTTTGCGTTATTTGGTAAGGGGTATGGTTCGTAGGAGTCCAATTTCTTTATGTTCTGCAAACGGTGAAAGTTTTTTTGAGAAGATTTTTCGGCGTCGAAAACGCCATCGCCAATAGCTGTCTTGGGTTGCGCACCGGAAACAATTGTTGGTAGCGACAGTCTGTGATTGCCGTTCTTCATCTGCGGATGAAAGGCGGATTGCCAAAATCTTTTTGCCCTACATCTTTTTGTTAGCCGTTCGAAATGCAGAGCTGACAAAAAAATGTGGGACAAAAAAATCGAACAGCAGGGGCCAGAGAATTCGCGTGACG
>JANNDA010001153.1:0-7053 GCA_031387195.1 Planctomyces sp.
CTTGCTCCCGCGACCGCCAGACTGACGCCGAACAACTTGCCGACGACGCCCGATCGCTTGAAGCGTAGGATGGGGTGCGGAAAATGGGGTTAAACGAGTTTGGTCGTGTTTGAACTGAACCATGAATAATCTCGGCTAGGACGCGACGCCGAGAACACGCTGGATGGCCGCGAGCAGTTCATCAATGCGGATCGGCTTGGCAGCGTAGTCATCCATGCCGGACTCCAGGCAGCGTTCGCGGTCACCTTTGAGGGAGTGGGCGGTCACGGCGATGATGGGAATATGACGGCCCGACTGCTGTTCGCGAGCGCGGATCAACCTGGTCGCCTCCAGGCCGTCCATTTCAGGCATTTGAACGTCCATCAAAATCAAGTCGTAGTCCGCTTGCTGCCACATGGCGAACGCCTCACAGCCATTGTTAGCGATGTTCAAATGGTGGCCGTATTTCGTCATGAGGCTGATGGTCAGTTTCTGGTTCATCAAGCTGTCTTCGGCCAGCAGGATCTTCAACGGACGCATTGCAGGCAGGTTCGACTTGGCCACTGTTCCGTCTTGGCCTGGCTCAGAAATGGTCGACTCCTCGTTCGGGCGAGTTGCCGATGACGGCTCGTGAGGAACGCCGAATTGAGCGGTGAAGTGGAACGTACTGCCGTGGCCCTCCTGGCTTTCGACCCAGATACGACCGCCCATCATTTCGACCAGCCTGGACGAAATCGCCAAGCCCAGGCCCGTCCCGCCAAATCGCCGCGAGGTGGAGAGGTCTGCCTGCTCGAACGGCTGAAACACCCGCTCCACCTTGTCGGTCGAGATGCCGATGCCAGTGTCGCGAACTGAGTAACGGAGCGCGACCGTGTGATCCATCGAGGACTCGATAGTCACGACGACGGCTACTTCACCGTGTTCCGTGAACTTGATGGCATTACCCACGAGGTTCGTCAGCACTTGTCGCAGCCGTCCCGCATCGCCGGTCAACACGACGGGGACATCGTGGTCGATCCGACACGAGCATTTCAGATTCTTCTGAAGGCATCGCAGGTTGAACGACTTCATCGCATTGTCGAGCAGCTCTGTGTGGTCGAACGGGATCAGCTCCAAGTCGAGGCGATCCGCTTCGATTTTGGAAAAGTCGAGGACATCGTTGATGACGTTCAGCAGCGATTCGCCGGACGATTGAACCAAGGCCAAATAGTCGCGTTGGTCCGCTCGCAGCGGAGTGCCGAGTACCAGTTCGGTGAAGCCGATCACGGCATTCAGGGGCGTGCGGATTTCGTGACTCATGTTGGCAAGGAACGCACTCTTGGCCCGGCTGCCGGCCTCGGCCGCGTCTTTGGCGCGGGTCAATTCGTCGAGCGTGTCGCGCAACTGTTTGGTCCGCTCGGCGACGCTTCGTTCGAGCGTCTCGTGGAGCGAACGCCGTTCGGCTTCGGCCAGTTTGCGCTCTTGGATGTCGTCGATCACCGCGATGTGTTGCGAGGGGGGTGAGCCAGGCGGCCACATGGCTGACACACTGAGATTGACCCAGAATGGCGTCCCGTCTTTGCGAATCAAACGCTTCTCCAGCGTGAATTCGCGCAAGGCCCCCGACCGCAGTTGTTCGATGGCGGCGAGATTCGGACCCAGATCATCGGGAAGCGTGAGCCGCATGAAGTCGAATTGCAGTAGCTCATCCGGAGCGTACCCCATCATTTCACAGTACTTGGAATTGACTCGCAGCAAGCGCCCGGTCAGAGAATCGACCTGAGCCACCCCGATGGCCGCCTGCTCGAACATGATTCGGAACCGCTCTTCGCTTTCCCGCAGCGCGGCCGCAGCCCGCTGACGCTCGGTAATGTCGGTGATCGAGCCCAGCATGCGAATCGGCCGGCCGCTGGCGTCGAACACCGCCTTGCCACGCGCGAGCACACCGCAATAGCCACCGTCCTTGGACCGCAGCCGAAATTCCACCGAGTACGGCTGGTGCTCCTCCAGATGTTGCCGGAGCGCCTCGTTCACCGTCGCCTTGTCGTCGGGGTGGATGAGATCGAAGAAAGAGGATTCGACATTGGGCAGTTCGTCGTTGGCGTAACCAAGAATCTCCTTCCACCGCGGCGAGAGGTAGTCCTCGTGCGTGAGGAGATTCCAATCCCAAAGGCCGTCGTTCACGGCGTTCTCGACCAGCGTGTGGCGTTCCTCACTTTCGAGCAGCACCGTTTCGCGGTTGGCCACAGTCCAGACGACCGCGCTGCCCGTCACCAGCGCGAGAATCACGCCGAACGCCAGTAGGATCAACGGCAGCGATCGGGAGTTCTGAGCTTCCCGTTGAGCGATCGCCACGCGGGCCTCGACTGCTGCGACCGCTACCGGCTGGAGTTCCTCGTCTCGGCCACTGGCCTTGATTTCCGGCGCCGCCGCGTCGCGGGACCGGGCGATGCCGACCAAGATATCCAAGTTCTCTTCAATGGACTGCAACCGCGCCGCAGACACGAACCCGATCACCGCCAGTAGGAACGTCGGTACGCCAAAGCCAAGCCACAGAACGCGATAGTTGCTCCAGGAACGCAGCAATAGAGCCAGAGCACCGTCTCGGGTCGCGCAAAGAAGTCCAGCAGCAAGAACCACGAACGCCGCAGCCGTGTGTAGCGCGACCGAGAAGAAACCGGGCACGCGATACAGACCTTGCGCCCCTAGCAAATAGCCCATCAATGCGAAGCTGCCGACGACTCCAATGCTCAGAGCCAGTGCCTCGGCCACTCGCTTCGCCGCCGCGCGGCCGACGCCGATTAGTCCCAACGCCATGCCGGACAGAACGAAACAGAACGCCGTGGCCTGCGACATCCTTCCTGGCGGGCTCGTGGACGCAACTGTGGCCAGATCGCGGACGACGAGTTGATCGATTCCGAAATTGCGTTCCGTGAGTGACTCACCCAAAGACAACGCGCCCAGCACAGCGACCAGCAGACTCAGACCGATCCGCAACTCCCGCTGGCTTCGCAACCACAGCGCCGTTCCAGCCAGCACAAAGCCGAGGGCCGTATTGAACTTCATCGACGCTTGCCCCGGCAGTACACGCTGCAGGGCAACCACTCCGAAAATCCAACCGACTACCACCAGTACGCCGACTCCAAAGACCACCACCGCGCACCGATCGGCGATGCGTGCAAGCCGAGTCTCCAAGCGTGAAGCTGTCGTCCCTAGACTGTGCATCTTGCGCCGCGCTCTCTTTGGAGATGAGCAACTCTCGGGCAATCGACTTCTCGTCCAATCCGACCATCGATCGAGTCCGTCTTCGACGCTGCACAGTTAAACATTTACTGATTCGTTCCGCAATACCCGACCGACAAAAGTGGGAGCACGGTACGTTCCCCTGAGTGCGGCTCATCAGCCCACTGCGAAAGAAACGCGGGATCGCTCACGTCGATGTTTTCGGAGGCTCCGCGGGACGAACGGTGAGCACCGAACAGGGCGTGCGTCGCACGACGTTCTCCGCGACGCTGCCGAGCAACAGATGCGAGAAACCGCTGCGGCCGTGAGTCCCCATCACAATCAGGTCGATGGCCATCTCTTTTGCGTACTCGACGACGTGGGTGATTGGCGAGCCGCTTCGCATCGCGCGCACGACCTTGAGCGTCGCGCAGCCTTCGGGCGGATCATCGTCTCCCACGACATCGCCTCGTTGAACGGCGGGCCGAGATAGGGGTACGGGATCGACAACCCGGAGACCACATGCAGCAGATGCAACTCCGCACCAAATCGCTTGGCCCACTCGCAGGCCAGCGCCAATGCCGGCCGGCTTTCCTCGCTGAGATCCGTCGGGCATAGAATCTTCTTGATTGCCGTCATAATGTGTGTCTCCGAAAACTGAGTAGGCGAGCCCAATGGCACTGACTTTAGAGAGCAGCACGACACTAGCCCGCTGTTACTCCCCGATGAATCGCGGGCTAGCCGAGATTATTCATGGTTCGAATGTCACCCGAAGCGTCAGCGAGGCCGTCGTCACGATTCGCCCTCGCTGACGCTTCGGGTTACATCGCGACACGCCGCGTCCTCCATGAGTAGTCCATGAATAATCCCGGCTAACGCCCTGCGGCTGATTCCATCACAAGGCAAAACTCATGGCTGTCGAAATTAATCTCGTCTATGAAGGACAACTTCACTGCGTCGCGACTCACGGGCCGTCGGGGGCGACGTTGGCGACCGACGCTCCGGTCGATAACCACGGCAAAGGGGAATCCTTTTCGCCAACGGACCTTGTCGCCACGGCGCTGGGGGCGTGCGTCATGACCATCATGGGGATCGTCGCCGATCGGAATCAGCTCGATCTGACGGGCACGCGGATTCACGTCACGAAAGAGATGATTCAGCAACCGGTGCGTCGCATCGGCAAGTTGGCGGTAACTGTGACGGTCCCGTCCGAGAAAGCGGCACTGCTTTCCGACACTGATCGCAGCAAGCTGGAGACGGCCGCTCGACATTGCCCCGTGCATCAAAGTTTGCATCCCGACATCGACGCGCCGATCGAGTTTTCCTGGGAAAGTTAGCACGACGCGCCAGCGAGTGATCGTTCGGAAAAACCACTCGCTGGCGCGTCGTGCTAGCGTCAACTTGTGAATATTCCGAGCGATGAGCAATTGAGGCCAACGATGCGAAACTCAGAACGACACGTGCTGTTGCTCATGGCCGCGATGATTTGCTCACCGTTGTTTGCCGAAGACACTCTGCCGTTGAAGCAGCCAACTCGTGAAGTCGTGATTGACGCGGTCCAACGGGGTTTGAGTCTGCTCGAAAAGGCCGCGAAGAATTATCCGGAGCATCGAGATTGCTTCGCCTGTCATCATCAGACCGTGCCGTTGGCCGCGATGCGAGAGGTTCGGCGAATTGGCCTGACAATTGATGAGCCGTTGTTTGACGACACGGTCGAGTTCGTCCGCAGTTACTTCGCCAGACATACCGATGAGATGAAGCAAGGTCGGGGGATTCCCGGTCGAGCCTTCATGGTCGGGTACGGAGCCTGGTCGTTTGAGTTGGCTGACGTCGAGCTGCCAGATGATCTGCGTGCGGCGATGGCTCAGTACGTGATTCAGCGGCAAGAACCGGACGGACGTTGGCGTCCGGCGTCGATCCGGCCTCCGTCCGAACAATCCGAGGTCATGAACACCGTGCTGGCACTGCGCGTCTTGCGACCGAAACTTTCTGCCCGACCGTTTGCCTCCGATGCCGAATGGTTTGTCACCGCTGAGGCAACCGAGCAACGTGCGCTGCAATGGCTCAACGAAGCTCCGCTGAAGTGGCAAGAAGATTTCGTCGCTCGCTTGTGGAGCTTGCATTGGTTCGGCGACGACAACAATCAACGTGCTGAACTCGTTCGCAAGATCGTCGAGCGTCAGCAGTCCGATGGCGGTTGGGCGGCTGAAGACAACTTGAAGAGTGAGGCGTATTCGACCGGACTGACGCTATTCGCACTGCTCGACACCGGCGAATCACCGACGTCCGCAGCGATCACTCGCGGTCTCGCCCACCTGGTGAATACTCAGCACGCGGACGGATCGTGGCTCGTCGAAACGCGAGCGAAGCCGGTTCAAGTCTTCTTCGATAACGGCGACCCTCACGGCAAGAACCAATTCATCTCAATCTCTGCGACCGGTTGGAGCATCGCCGCACTGGCTCGGTCGTTACACCTCGCGCCGCGACGTACGGCACAGGCGAACGGGGCAACGTCAGCCCAATGGCACTGACGTTAAGCTGCGAACCGCAGGATTGTCGTCTTTCGCTCCGCGAAAGAACGCTCTTTCGCGGAGCGAAAGGCGACAAAGTCAGTGCCATTGGGCGTCAGCCCCCCGGTACTATGGTGAATGCACCTGCGGCGAATGCCGCCCCGCTCGACTGGATCTCTCACGGCTGGGGACTCGGGCCAATGAAGAACACAACTCTTATGAGAGTTTCAACGCACGCTGTTTTGATCATCGTCACGGCATTTATCTTCGTTGCTGCGTCCGATCTACCCGCACAGGATCAGGTCGTGTTGCAGTTGGACGGTCAGAGCAGCCGGCTGATCGTGCCGTGTCAGATCCTCGATTACACGGGCGAGAAAATCACGGTGCAGCTCAAGTCGGGAGTGAATCAGAAAACATATCCCGCCGAGCAAGTCATCGAGGTGCGCACCGCATGGTTGGATTCGCACGAGCGAGGCCGCAAACAACTCGCCGAACGACATCTGAATGACGCCGTGAAAGCGTTTCAGGAAGCGTTGGTCTCAGAGCCGCGAATCTGGGTGCGGCGAGAAATTCTGTCGTCGCTCGTGCGTTGCGCGTTGCGGCAAGGAGATCGAGCGATCGCGGGGACTCGTTTCCTGATGATCTTGGAGAGCGATCGGACGACGCGGCATTTTGGTTTGATCCCGCTGGTCTGGGCTCCGGAATCAGTCAGCGGCAGTGCGAAGTCGCAAGCTCGCGTCTGGATGTCGCAACAAGATTCAGATGCTGCTCGATTGCTGGGAGCGAGCTTATTGCTCGAAGACAGTCAGCTTGGCGAATCGGCACAGCAAGAATTGGCCGCTCTGCAACGCAACAGCGACGAACGTGTGCGGCAACTGGCCCAAGCACAATCGTGGCGTTTGAAATTGCGAACGTTGGAGGTCAGCGATCTGGAATTGCAGCGTTGGGATGACCGCATCCAGCACATGCCGACGTCGTTTCGAGCCGGGCCGTCGTATTTGCTTGGCCGAGGTTGGACGCTGCGTCGTGAACACGACCGCGCGGCGACCGCGTTGCTCTGGTTACCGCTGATGGACGACACCGATCCACGCCTCGCCGCGCGAGCCGGTTACGAAGCGGCCGAGTCACTGCGCCGACTCGGTCAAACCGCAGATGCTCGCCGTGTGTTGCAAGAAATCGCGACCCGCTTTCCCGACACAGAATTCGGCGAGGCCGCGAGCAACCCTGCACGTTGAATGAGCCCCGCTAATGTCCGGTGCCTGACCCGAATGGCACTGCCGCACTCGCGTAAGGCAAGGTCGGCGCGCAGCGGTAGGACGCACGCGTGAGAGGCGTGAGGAATGCGAGTCAGCGGTGGTGATGT
>JANNDA010001155.1:0-10158 GCA_031387195.1 Planctomyces sp.
GACGCCGCCCCGCTCGCCAACACGGCAATCTCTGTCCGGATCGGATTGCCGGTGACGATCGTCTTTGTTCCGGCAGAGAGTCCGCGAGCGGCCTCTGCCCACGGCAGGCAGACGACATTCGCGAAACGGCTCAGCCAGCGAGTCGCTTTGCCGGGAACGACGTTTTGTTCCAAGAGCACGATCGGGATTCGTGCCCGACGTGCCGCGAGTACCGGCGGCGCACTGGCGAAACCGCCGAGCCCGACCACGACACTCGGCGTCTCTCGCGAGATGATCGCTCGCGCTTGTCGATACGCTCGCCAGTTGCTGAGCAGCGACGGCACGATCCGAGTCGGAGTCAGCGACGGAGAGACAGACGGCAAAGCAATGTGCTCGAAGCCGGCGTTTCCCACTATGTCGCGTTCGATCGACTTATCCGAACCGACAAACAGAATCCGCGTCGTGGCGTCTCGTCGGACCAACTCTTGAGCAACAGCAATCCCCGGAAACAAATGCCCGCCGGTGCCGCCGCCGGCAAAGATCACGATCCGTCGTGATAAGGGGTTGGTCATACTGACGCCGAAATGCTCGTGGTTGAGATTGAGGGTGTTGTCGAAGACTGACGAGCACAGTCTGTGATGACAAGTTGGAACAGTTGATTGTTCTCGCTCGGCTGCGTCACAACAATTTCTCAGACAGGGGTCAGGCACCGGACGACTTTCCTTTCGGAATTCATTATGGCTCAAAACCCGCCACTCGAACGGCATGGCCGAGGGGCTCAGGCTGATCCGCCGAATCGGTTCGCAGCGTGGCGTGAGGAGCCGGACTTCGAGCATGTGTCATCCGCAGAGGATCTCGATGAGCGGCCGGTGAAGACGCAATTCATTGTCGATCGCTCGCGCTCGATCGTCAGTGAAAACGATAGCCCGGATGTGCCGTTTCGCTTTAGCGTGAATCCGTATCGCGGTTGCGAGCACGGTTGCGCGTACTGCTACGCTCGACCGACGCATGAGTACCTCGGCTACAACGCGGGGCTCGATTTTGAGAGCCGTATCATGGTGAAGGAGCAAGCTCCGGAACTGTTGCGAGACTGGTTGACTCGCGACGAATATCGGCCAGAGTTGATCGCGTTTTCCGGCGTGACCGACTGCTATCAACCGGCCGAACGGCGGTTCGAGTTGACTCGCCGCTGCTTGCAAGTCGCGGCCGACTGCGGTCAGCCGATCGGCATTGTGACGAAGAACGCCCTCGTGGCACGAGACCTCGACATCCTGCAACGCATGGCCGAGCAGCGAACCGTCCGCGTGATGCTCAGCGTGACGACGTTGGACGCAGAGTTGGCTCGAACACTCGAACCACGGACCAGTTCGCCGCAAGCGAAATTGCGGACCATGCGCGAGCTGTCATCCGCTGGCATCGAAACGGTGGTTATGGTCGCGCCGATCATTCCCGGTTTGAACGACAGCGAAATTCCGGCGATCTTGAGTGCCGCGAAAGAAGCCGGTGCCGCATCCGCCCACTTCATTTTGCTGCGTCTGCCGCTGACCGTGCGACCGGTCTTCACCGACTGGTTGGCGAAAGCGGTGCCGACCAAAAAGGACAAAATCGAATCGCTGATCCGACAATGCCGAGACGGTGAATTGAACAGCTCGGAGTTCGGCAGCCGCATGCGCGGTCAAGGAAACATCGCCGAGCAAATCGCACAGAGTTTCAAGGTATTTGCTCGAAAGTATGAGCTTGATCGCAAGCTGCCACCGTTAGAAACGCGGCACTTTCGTCCGCCGATTCCAAGTTCGGGGCAGTTGCGGTTGTTCTGAAGTTTGCTGGTACTCACGACCCCTTTACGTAGCCATCACGCTCCGCGTGATGAGCCGGTCGCTTCATGAAACGTTGACAAGCGCTCGGCTCGTCACGCGGAGCGTGACGGCTACGTAGGGGCAGTTCGTCGCCTTGACTACTTGCTGTTGATCGTCACCCCCGGCCAGTCGTCTGTCCGGAACGGTGTCAGCGGCAGGCCGGCTCCGCTGTACATATTGCAGACGGGGTTGTCGGCCCACGCATAGCGAACGGAGTGCGGTTCCTTCACCGCATCGCTCCAAACTTCAACACGACCGTCGGGAAGAATCTTCGCCGATGCCCAGACGAATTTCTTGTCTTCGCCAGCGATCGCAAAACCGCGCGGCTCTTGCGTGTCGAACGGACGCCAGCCATTCGTGACGTTATCGAAGGTCAGCACAGCTTTATTGCCCAGCTTCTCCATCGACTTGTAGAGCGGGCTGCGGCACGGGATGCCGGCGACTTTGTAGTCTTCGGCCAACGCCCAGCGAGCGAGTCGGCGTCCGACATCAACCTTGTTCTTCGGATGGATATCTTTGCCCTCGCCGATGTCGATGATGACCGCTTCGCCGGTGTTCGGCAGAGCCTTCATCGTCAGCGTCTGCGCTTCCCGCAACTCGGCCCAAGAACTGTCGCCCGGTTCGGGCTTCTCGGCTTGAAAGTCGGCGAGTTGCACCCAATAGAACGGGAAGTCGCCGTTGCCCCATTCGTCGCGCCAACTCTTGATCATCAGCGGGAAGAGGGTTCGATACTGATAGGCTCGGCCGGCGTTCGATTCGCCCTGATACCAGATGGCACCCTTGATGCCGTAACCGAGATGCGACTTCAGCACGCCGTTGTAGATGTTCCCCGGACGCGAGTTGCCAAACATCTGGCCGTCTGGATTTCCACCTGGCTGCGGCGGAGCAGGCTTGTTCTCGGACTTCGCTTTTTCAACAGCAACCTTCCAATCGGCGAGCTTCTTCGCGTACTCCGCTTTCGCTTCTGGATATCCCGCTTCGATGCCCGCCCAGCGGTCCATCAGCGGCTTGTAAGTTTCGTCTTTCTCCAGAATGTCTCGGCGAATCCACGCCTCGCAGGCCGAGCCGCCCCAAGCGTTGTTGATCATCCCGATCGGCACGTCCAACGTTCGGTTCAACTGCCGAGCGAAGAAGTAACCCACCGCAGAGAAGTTGCCGACCGTCTCTGGCGAGCAGACTTGCCACTGACGATCGTTGTGAGTCCAGATTGGCTCCTGAACTCCGATCTGCGGAAAGTTGATCATGCGAATCTTCGGGTGCTTCGCGGTCGCTCGTTCGAGGTCCGCGTCATTCGAGGAGTTCACCGACCACTGCATGTTCGACTGGCCAGAGCAAATCCAAACTTCGCCAACCAACACGTCTTCAAACTTGATTTCGTTCTTCCCCTTCACCGTCAACACATACGGCCCGCCGACCGGCAGCGGATCGAGCATCACATGCCATTGGCCGTGAGCCCCGGATTTCGCCTTGTGATTCTGCGTATGAATCGAGACGGTCACGTCCTCACCAGAATCCGCCACGCCCCAAACTTTGTTCTTCTGCCCCTGTTGCAGGACCATGTGATCGCCGAACACATTCGGCAACTTCACCTCGGCCTGCGCTGTTGCGGCAACTCCCGCCATTGCCACAAATGCCGCCAACCAAGCTCGTGGCCGAGCCATCATTCCCCATAGAACGCTACACATAGATCGAGTTCCTATCGAAAGAGGTCGTTCAAAGTTGCGGACCACGTCGCGTGATCACAGGGGCGGAAGTCTAACCAAGTCCGGTTTGAGTTTCTCGCGTGTCGCCGAGTCGCGGAGGGCCGGAAAGGTTTCTTGATCAGGTGAACTAGGCCGTCGTGCTGGGCGGCAACTCAATGTGAAAACATCGTACAATCCAACCACGTTCGTTCCGCGTTGGACTGAACACCCCTGCTCGAATTGACGTTAGCAAGAGATGCCCGATAGAAGAGTGCTGTACCGAGGCGACGTGTCATCCAATTCGTCACGCCTGGAGTAGAACCCACAGGGGCTGTTGTCATGGCGGAAGTTACCTTTCAAGTACTTGAAGGCATGGAACGCGGGCGGATTTTCTCGCTCATCGAAACGCCATTTACCATCGGTCGAGAAGAGGATAATTCCATCCAATTGAACGACGAACGCGTCAGCCGCTTTCATCTCAAAGTTCAAGAAGATGAAGGACGGGTCATTTTGACCGACCTGGATAGCACTAATGGAACTCGCGTGAATGGCACACCCTCGCAACTCCGCGTGTTGCAATTCGGTGACTTGATTGCCGTCGGTCGTTGCTTGCTCGTTTATGGCAGCCCTGAAGAAATTGCTCAGCGTTTTCGCAATTCTGAATCGTCAGCAATTGGCCGGCTGAAGGCCGTGGTGACGGGATCAGATTCCGCTGCCGATGAAGATGAAGAAAATCAGCATAATGCGACCGTGGATTTGGGCTCGGCACATCCGTCAGATTGGAGCGACATGATCGATGCCGCCGCGCATGGTTTGGCGTCAACCCCGCCGCCGCTGCCGGACACGTTCTCATTGTCTCAACGAGCCCAACTGACTGATCTCATCGCATTCCTGCACCACCAAATTTTGCAGGTTCTCTGTTCCGGACGTGAGCCGACCGAAACGGACAGCGTGGGCTGTCGGTTGCTGGACGGGGTTGTCTGGCACCAATTGGTGGATTTGGAATTGCAGCTCGCGCAGATGTTGCGCGGTGTCAGTAATCCCGACGCTGGTCACAAATAGTCTCAATGACAGCGGACGGACAAACCGCAGGCGTCGCGGGCTCGATTCAGAACCTCTTGGGCTTTCGCTCGCGCCCGTTTCGCACCGGCCTGCAACACGTCTTCCACGGTGCTGGCATCCGCCGCCAGTTGTTGTCGACGTTCGCGAACAGGGCCGAAGTAGGCCTCGGCCACCTCGTACAGTGCTTGTTTTGCCTCGCCGTAGCCCATGCCACCGGCACGATAACGAGCCGCCAGTTCGGCTTGTTGAGACTCGGTGGCGAACAACTTGTAGAGCGTGAAGACCGAACAGGTCTCGGGATTCTTGGACGCTTCGACCGGCGTCGAATCCGTTTTGATCGACATCAATTTCTTGCGAAGCTTTTTTGGCTCATCGAACAGCTCGATCGTGTTGCCGTAGCTCTTCGACATCTTGTCGCCGTCAACGCCGACGACTTTCGACGTCTCCGACAACACGCGGGCTTCCGGCAAGACGAACACGTCACGCTGATAGGTCAGGTTGAATTTGATCGCGATGTCGCGAGTCACCTCAATGTGCTGCACCTGATCGACACCGACCGGAACGATGTTGCTGTCATACAGCAGGATGTCAGCGGCCATCAGCACGGGGTACGAAAACAATCCCGCGTCCGCCGGCAGTCCCTTCGCCAGTTTGTCTTTGTAGGCGTGACATTTCTCCAACAAGCTCATCGGCGTGAGCGTGACCAACAGCCACATCAGCTCGGTCACTTCGGGCACATCTGACTGTCGAAACAAAGTTGCTTTGTTCGGATCAAGTCCCAGTGCGAGCAGATCGAGCGCGGCATCACGTGTGAAACCACGCAGAGCTTCCGGTTCGCGAACCGTCGTCAGTGCGTGCAGATCCGCGATGAAATAGAAGGATTGCTCGTTGTCTTGCAGAGCGATGTATTGCCGAATGGCTCCAAAATAGTTGCCCCAGTGGAATCGACCCGTCGGCTGAATGCCGGAAAGAACTTTCATGCTTGATCCTCATCATCGTGGGGCACGTTTCCAACGTGCCATCAAGTTTTGCGTTCGAGCACGATGAAATCGTGCTCCACAAATTCGTCAATAGGCGGCGGTCACTTCGAGCAACTGACGGGAGTCGGCAATTGCAGCGTGCCGATCAACTCACTGACGTTCTGGCAACCTTCCGCTTTCACGATCTCCGCCAACTCGCCCACCAGCCGGCAAGCGAGCGTCGGGTCATAAAAATTGGCGGTTCCAATTTGTACGGCAGACGCGCCCGTCACCAGAAACTCCATGACGTCGTCGATCGACTGAATCCCGCCGACACCGATGATCGGAATCTTCACGGCGCGAGAAACTTGATGCACGATCCTCAACGCCAACGGCTTGATGGCTGGTCCGCTCAACCCACCCAGCACGTTACCGAGGATCGGCTTTCGCTTTCGCCAATTGACCGCCATCCCTTGAAACGTATTGACCAGCGTGACCGCATCCGCGCCCGCTTCGGCCGCAGCAGCGGCGATCTCGACAACGCTGGTCACGTTCGGCGTCAGCTTGGCAATGATCGGCAGATCGCACGCGGCACGCACATCGCCGACGACTTGAGCCGTCATCTTCGGGTTGCTCGCGAAGTCGATCCCACCGCTGACATTCGGGCACGAGATATTCAGCTCGATCGCCGCAATCTGCTTGAACGGATTGAGCTTCTTGGCCATCGCGCCGAATTCGGCAATATCGTGCCCCGCGATATTCACGATGATCGCGGTCCCCAGTCCCAGTAAATAGTCCAAGTGCTTTTCGAGGAACGCATCGATCCCGTCATTGTCCAAGCCGATGGAGTTCAGCAAACCGGACGAAGTCTCCACGGTTCGCGGTGGCGGATTTCCAATGCGGGGAAGCGGAGTGACCGTCTTCGGAACGATTCCACCCAGCCGAGCGAAGTCGGCAAACGATTGCATTTCACGCGCGTACCCAAACGTTCCGGAGGCGACCAGAATCGGGTTGCGTAAGCGAAGTCGGTTGAGAGAAATTTCGAGTGGGTTCACGCGAGGGACTGTAATGCCGACCGTTTTTCCAAGCCAGTAAACAGCAATTTGAGAGCCCGTTACACGAAGCACGAACTCCTCACACACCGTGCGATGCTTTCCGAGGCGGTTTCGCCTTCACAGATTTCAAACGCAAAGGTTCAACAGAGTTCGAGCCGTGCGGCGCTGGTCTGCTGAGATGACGTCGAGCCTTTCACCTTTGGAGTGCTCCGTGTCAGCGGAGCATTGGATTTGTCACGCGGCGGCTGTTCGGCTCAATCTTGCTTGGGGCTCAGAGCGATCAGCGCTTCGGCCTCGCGCAGGATTACTCGGCATTCTGAGTCGTCATTGAATTGGGCATCGAGCATCACTTGGCCCAGACGATCGAGGAATTTTTGGGCCTCGTCGGTGTGGTTGAGTCGCTGATGGCACATGGCCATGAAGGCGAGATCGCCGGGAGTCGGTTTTCCGAATGTGGCCGTGTTGAGCGGTTCACTGCGTGTGAGCGTCTTCAGAGCCTCGTCAAACTTGGTGGCGGCGAGCTTCTGGACAAACTCCGCTCGTGAGGTGATGCGGGGCGACGGGGAGTTCTCCACGATGCCAGCGTTTCTCATCACGCCCTCGATCTGTTTGTCGAGTTCGTCGCGGTCGGTGATGACGAGGATGCGGGCGTCGGAGCCATACTTCAGCAGCCACTTGGCGATGAGCACCATGAGGATGCTCTTGCCGCTCCCCTGAGTGTGCCAGATGACGCCCCCCCTCGCGTTTGGCGATTCGTTCCTAAGCCGCTTTGACGCCAGCAAAATGGTGCGGACGTGGCACCTTCTTCTGGCCGCCGTCGGCTCAGGCGTATCGTCCCATCGCCGCCCACGTTTCTTCAGCAGGAAGCGTTCGAGCGCGGCACCCTTGAGTTCCTGCTTGGTACTGCCGCTGCGAATGTGATATTCGCCTTTGTAGCTGATGGGCGTCAGGTAAGGCTCGACACGGATTTCGATCAAATCCTTGCCCGACTTCTTGACCAGGTTGACGGCGGCCATGATGCCGAGCACGTCGCGAATCTTATTCGGCGGGTCTTCCAGCAGCTTGTTCGCGTTCGTCACGCCGACGGGCTGTCCCTGATCGTTGCGTCCAATGACCAGCACGCCGCCGTCGGCATTGGCGAAGCCGCAAATCCATTTCAGGAATTCGTCGCGCCACGATTCCTTCCACTCGATGTTTTGGTTCTCTTTCATACCAGCCGCGTCCGCCCGGTGACGACTTCAGTTTAGCGGCACAGCGCAAGCCGTCCGGTTCCCCTTCCCTCATGGTGGCGTGTGCGACATTCACCGGACGGCTTGCGCCGTTCCGCTACCTCATACGAGCCGCGTCCTCCGGGTGAGGAGTTTCTGCATCATGGTTTGTCGCCAAAAGGTTGAGGAGTCAGCGTCTCCGGAAGATACAGCGGATGAATCGGTGTCCCGTCTTTTGACAGGCGCAGGTAGCAGAGTCGCGGATGGCCGCTGAGGAGCGAGACCACTTCGTCGCCACGCTGGCGAAGGGCTTTGGGTGGTTGACCGTAAGCCAGGACCACGGTTTCGGCCTCTGCGGCCATTTGAAGAATCATCTGATCGTTCTCTGGGCCGACGGGGTCATTGACCTTGAGCAGTCGATTCTTGTCAGTGGCCCGGTAGGCATGGACATTGCCAACAAGCTGCCCACCAAAGCCCCACGAGCGGCCAAACTTTCCTGTCTTGCGGAGCGTTGGATCGCTGAAGTCGAGGCAGGCCACGCTGGGATTCATCAACAGCCATAGCACCAGCGGCCGAGACGGCTCCCAGATTTCGCACAATTGGTAGCGGTATCGTTGGCATTTGGAAAATACGGCGGTGACTTTGGAGTCGGCCGGCCAGGCGGGACGTACCTTGCCTCCGGGATCGTGTATTGCGGCTGAGCTCATAAAGTCGTTCCTGACGGTGCCACGAGTCTTGTCCTCCCGGTGAGGAGTTCCTGCATCATGCCCTGCTTGAGGGCGCGGGTCTTCTCCCGACGCAGCTCCAAGCCAAGTCTCGTGTATTGGTAAAAAACAAACTTGGGATTGTTCTCTTTGAAGCTCGTCACCCAAAGCGAAGTATTGTGCGGCCAAAAGTCGTCCACGACGAGGGTCTGAATCTCGGCCTCGGTGAGCTGCGGATATTTTTCGTATGCAAGTTGGTCGAGCGTGGCCTCGGCTTCACGGATGGCACGTTTGAGGTCGGCTTCCTCGGTGTTGAGCTTCAGCCATTGCTGGAGGACGGCAGTTTCTTCATCGGATTCCATCACCGCAGTAGCGGAAGGGCGCAAGCCCTCCAGTTCAACACAGCCCTCGGCGTGGGCGAGCAGGTGCTCGACGTGCTCGCGGATGACCTCCTTCGGCAGGCAGTCGATCTTGAACTTCCGCAGGCTGACGGCGGCGAACTGCGGGTGCCGTAAAAGAGGTTCGCCGGAAGGCCGATGATCCCCTTCAGGTAGCCGGAGCGGACAAGCTCCGTGCGAATGACGGCTTCGGCATTCCCTCGGAAGAGGACACCGTGCGGCAGAATGCAGGCCCCTTTGCCCGTGCTCTTGAGCGAGCGGCTGGTGTTTGAGCACTTCGCTCGACAGGGCTGGGAGGTGACTCGCTCGTTCGGACGTGTCCCGTATGACCTGTTGTCGATCGGCCGAGTCGAAGTGAAGACGGATCGGCGAGCGGCTGAGACGGGAAACGCGCCTGTCGAGGAGCTACGTCGGCTGCAAGGAACGCATCGGTTTGTCCGGCCGGAGGGCGGATCGTGGTGACGCGCGTCTGGTGAGTAAGTCGTCGTGGAGGTTACCGACAATCGCAAGAGGAGAATCAGTTGCGAGTCGAGCGACCGAAACCTTGGATGAGGTTGTCCATGCAAGCTGAAGGAAAACAAAAATGTTCGTGCGTCGCGAGCCGGGCTTGGTCGGCATCCCGCATGTCCGACTGCCATCGGGCTCTCCGTCCGAGTACCGCCTGCGGGCTCAGCGCGGCGACCAGAATCTTTGCACTCTGGAGGCCAGGGCCAGAGCGATTGGAATCTTGGAATGCCGCGCGGCTCAGGACGGTCTGGAAACTCTCCTGCGTATGCTCGTGGAGCGGACACCCTGGTCGAGAGGCATGCTGACGACGAGCTGATGTACCACGGCAGGGATTCCTGCCGAAGCCTTTTGCAGTTCGGCGACATGTCGCGATCAACTTCGGCATGACCATTCGTTATTTTGGGGAAACGATCGCTGACGCGGGCCGTGAATACCAATGGTGCCGGTCTTTTCGATGAAGGATCAAACGACCGTCGAGCAGAATACTTATCAGTGGTGCGATCTCAACTCACCCCAACTCCACTTCGACCTGATGATGCTGCCGATCATCGCTCAGCGGGATGAATTCGTTGGGATGTTCGATGCCGTCGACGGTGATGCGCTTCACGTTGCGGCTGGGTTCGGGTTGCAGGACGGTGATGTGGAAAACAGTTTCTCGGAAGCGGTAGTGAATTTTGAACGACTTCCAGTCGGCGGGGAGGCACGGAGTGAAGCGGAGTTTGTCGATCTCCAAGTGCAGACCCAAGAG
>JANNDA010001184.1:0-5326 GCA_031387195.1 Planctomyces sp.
ACACAACCAACCCGCGCGCGAACACTGTTCCGCACTCGACATCGCCATCTCTGATGACTTCCCCTTGCCACACTTTTTGAAACGGACTATCAACCCGCCCTCTTCTCCTCTCTGCAAATTCTCCTGCCTCCTCGCGGTGAACTCCAACTTCTGGAATCAGCCGCAAATCTCCCTTCGCTTCTCTCCTCCCAAGTCTCGATCATGAATCGATCCGTCGATCCGAAATGGATGTCGGCTTGTTGGCGACATTGCGCAGTCCTGACGGCACTCTTGATGCCGCTCAGCAGCCTCGCCGGATGCTCGTTGGGTGTCATGGCCGGAAAGGCGCTCTTAGGCGACCCGAAAACCCCGTCCGAGTTTCGGAATCGAACCGGAACCGATCTCACCAAAGGGGACAAGGCGCTCTTGGTCATCGTGCAGACGCCGCAAGGAGTCGAAACGGAACTTCCCTCTCTCGATCTGGATCTGATTGACTCGATCACACGGCGATTGAAGTTGCACGGTGTCAAAGTGATTGAACCCGATCGTGTGGCGAAATGGATCGATACCAACGGCGGACGCTTCGATCATCCCACCGAGTTGGCTCAGAAGTTTGATGCGGACTTCATCGCCGTGATCGACATCGAGCAATTCACGTTTCACGACGCCACCAGCCCCAACCTGTATCTCGGTGAAGCCGCCGGCCAGATGCAGGTTTATGAAGTCCGTGAAGTGGGTGGCTCGAAACAGGCTCAACAGGTCTTCGGAGCCAACTTCCGCAACCAATACCCTCAGCATGGTCCCGTACCGGTGGATCAACTCTCACCGAAGATGTTTCAAAAACGATTCATTGACAATTTGTCCGATCGCCTGGGTAGCCGGTTCTACGACTACCGCGTCGGCGATGAGTTTTAAGAGCGATCCAGAACACCGAAATATTCCTGATCTTCGCGAGACGAAAGAACGACGCATGACCAAACCCTCACAGTCTCACTTCGCAGGCTGGCGATCATGGTGCTGGGCCGCGCTGCTGCTGTTGCCGGTGACACTGACGGGCTGCTTGAAGCCGCTCATCATGCTGGGCTATCTCATTGGCGGCCCGCCATCCATTGAGCCTGACTTCGACATCATGGCCAAGAAGTCGATGACCGAAAAAGACGTCACGGTCGCCGTCGTGTGTTATGCACCGCTGGAAGTCAAATACGACTTCTCGGCCATCGACGCGGAACTCGCGAAGTACGTCACCTACCGCTTGGTGCAGCACAAGGTGAAGGTCGTCAATCCGGATCAAGTTCGAGCGTGGCTGGATGAAAACACCGATTGGGACGAACCGTCAGAAATCGGCAAAGCGCTCAACGTGAAGTACGTCGTTTACATCGATCTCGAAAGTTTCAATCTGTGGGAGGAGCACAGCAACAACTTGCTCCGCGGCCGCGCCGAAGGTTTGGTCAGCGTGTTTGAAATCGACGCGGACGGAGAAGGGGAAAAGATCTACACGAAAGAGATCACCTCGAAATTTCCGCTGGCCGCCCCACGACAATCTACGGAAGTCCCGTACGCCACCTTCAAGCAACAGTATCTCACCCGCTTGAGCGAAGAGATCGGCCGGCTCTTCTACGAACATTACAACGGCGACGACATCTCCGATGCGACATAGACGGTGGCGGTTCCACCCAACGCCAGACCACACGGATGAAGCCAGAACGCCCGAATAAAAAACGCCACCGAGTTTTCACTCGGTGGCGTTGGCGTTTCAGCAGAGGTACGTGGTGGATTAGTAACGCAGCGACGTTTGAAGGTAGAGCTGCGTCGCATCTTGCAAAGTATTGCCACCGAGTTTGGAATTCGTCGGGCCAGTGAAGTGGGAGCCGTACCAGAAGGTGCTATATCCCAATTGCACATCAAAGTTCGGGTTGTAGGCATAGGTCGCGATCAGATCGAGTTCCTGGCCGACATTTTTTCCCGTCCCCGCGATGCCGACCGGACCACCGGCGACGTTATAGACCTTGTCCGCATTGGTGGCCAAATCGAACCAATGCAAGGCCGCCAAGCAGGTCACCTTCTTGTGCGGCTTGACCGTCCCTTGCATGCCGATCTGATTCAAATTCTGGCCTGCCAGATTGTCGATGATGCCCCAATAGGCATGACCCAAGGGAGCCATTACGTTGTAGGTCGAGTTCGTCCCGTCGGTCGGATCACTGTCACCCGATCCCCAGTAGTAAACCATGCTCAAATTCGGGGTCCACGGCACCTGCGACAAGGTTCCCCCTAACTTGGCAGTGAAGAAGCCAGCGCTCACGTTCTTGGTGTTATCGGTGCCGAATTGGTACGCCCCTTCGACATCCGAAGCCAAGACGACCCACGGTTGATCGCATTCATCTTTGATCGGCTTCGTCGCCGTCCAACGCAGGCCGACGTTATGCCGATTGCCATCGGCCCAGGCGGGATCATGCTTGGCGGTGTCTGTTTGCAACCAGATGTAATACGGCTCAATCGTTTGATCCTTGATGCCGCGGTAGACCGTGTAGACGCCGCTGTACCAGCGCGAGTAATCCGCTTCGTCTCGTTGATTGTCGTATTTGAAAACGCTGGACGTCGCCGGGCGAGCACCGAGACCTCCCGTCGGATTGGCGGTGTTGACTGGTCGCACGGCGAACAGATCAAAGTCCCACGTGTCACCTTTGCTGAGGGCTCTGAAGCCTTCAAAGTTTCGTCGTGTGTTGGCCCAGTCCAGCGGCGAGATCACCTGCTGACCAGGACTAACGGCGCTCGGCGTTCCATACAACAATTCTTGCCGGCCAGCGCGGAAGTAAACCGGCTTGCCGTCTCGTTCGGCGAACTTCATGTCGAAGAACGCGTTCTGAATGTCCCAGCGGTTCTTGTCGATGCCGGTGACCGGGAGTTCGTTGTTGTAGATCGAGGCGTCGATCATTTCGACGTACACGCGAAACTCGTCCTTGTATTTCATGTCAACGTACTGACGCCAACGGTAGAGGTCGTAAGTGCTCCGCCCTGCCCCGCCGGGTCGCAAGCGATGGTCTTCGTTCATGTAACGGTGCCGAACCTCACCGCCGAACGACATCGTGATCCCGCTCGGTTCGCAGCAGTCGCCGAAGAGCGGAATGTTCTTCAACTCTTCGCCAAGAAAGTGCGGCGCGTTGGGCTTGGTTTTGTAGGAAAAGTCGTTGTCGAAATAGAGCGCCTTCCAAGGCAGGACCGGCGGCGCGGGCTTCGGCGGTGCCGGATTGCAGTGCGGGCAATCGGGCCGACCGCAAGGCGTGTGTGACTCGGCATTCGCGTTCGGCAGAGTCTCGAAAGCGGTCTGCGTCAGCGGCTGCGGCAGGTTGTTTGCTTCGTTGGCCTGGTTCGGAGCGACAACGACCGATTCCTGCGAAGAGGCGGCTTGGACTTCTTCAGCAAAACTTGCCGGAGAGTAACTCAATAAGCTGACAGACAATGCCGCCGCGGAACACAGTCGGCAATATTTGTAGAAGGGTCGCATGAGTGTTCAATCCTTTATCGAAAACTAGAGCAGAGCGCTCAACGGGGCTGACCTTTTCATTCGGCAAGATCGGCAAGATCGCGTCTCTCGATTCCGTCATCACCGGCGAATAACGCGGCTGGTACGGTGAAGCCACGTGCTGAACTTTTCCAATCAGTAGACTCGGGACGTGGCTTCACACGCGGCGAGCCGGCTTCGGAGGTTGACGAACTACGCCATCCCGCTTAGGAATGCCCCACGAAATCCTCACCGAAGCCGGTGGATCGTTGGCATTTTCTCACAGAGGTTGCACCATGAAGCGCGTTTGTTCGTTGTCGAGTTTGGTTGTGGTCACGTTGAGTTTGCTTGTCACGACCGATCTGGCCCAGGCAGACGTCAAGTTGCCGAAGGTCATTGCCAGCCACATGGTCTTGCAGCAGAAAGCCCCGCTGCCGATTTGGGGAACAGCCGAAGCCGGCGAAGAGGTGACCGTCTCGATCGGTGACAACAAGGCTTCCACCAAAGCCGGGGCCGACGGCAAGTGGTCCGTCAAGTTGAAAGAGATGACCGCCGGTGGACCGCACGAGTTGGTGGTCAAAGGAAAGAACGAACTGAAGCTGACGGACATCTTGATCGGCGAAGTCTGGATCGCGTCGGGTCAATCGAATATGGAATGGTCCGTGTCCAATTCGCTCAATCCGAAAGAAGAGATCGAGGCAGCAAAGTATCCCAACATCCGCATCTTTCACGTCAAGAAAGTGCCGGGGGTGACGCCTCAAGGCGAAGTGGTGCTCGACCGCGAATGGTCAGAATGCTCACCAGCGACGATCGGCAATTTTTCGGCGGTGGCATATTTCTTTGGCCGTCATATCCACAAAGAACTCAACGTTCCGGTCGGCTTGATCAACACGTCGTGGGGCGGCACACGCATCGAACCGTGGACACCGATTGCTGGGTTTGAGTCGGTCCCGTCGCTCAAACAAATTGGCGAGCAAGCGACTGCTCAGCAAGCGAAGCCCGAAGGCGTTCAACCGAATTCGGGGGCTCCCACGCATCTCTACAACGGCATGGTTCACGCGCTCGTGCCTTTCGCGATTCGCGGTGCCTTGTGGTACCAGGGCGAATCCAACCGTGGCGAAGGGGTGGCCTACGAGCAGAAGATGCACGCACTGATCAACGGCTGGCGCAGCGTCTGGGCTCAGGGCGACTTCCCGTTCTTGTACGTGCAGCTTGCCTCTTACAAGTACGTCAAGCCGCCGATGGTCGATCCGAACCATCTGCTCCCGCAGATCTGGGAAGCTCAGACCAAAGTGCTGGCCATGAAGAACACCGGCATGGCTGTGACGACCGACATCACCAATCTCGATGACATTCACCCGAAGAACAAACAAGATGTCGGCAAGCGGCTCGCCTTGTGGGCGTTGGCGAAGACCTACGGCAAGGACGGACTCGTCTATTCCGGCCCGCTCTACAAATCGATGAAGGTCGAAGGGAACAAGATCCGCATCGAGTTCGATCACGTGGGTGGCGGCCTGAAATCACGAGACAGCAAACCGTTGTCGTGGTTCACCATCGCTGGCAAAGAGGGTGACTTCGTCGAAGCGACCGCCACGGTCGATGGCAACTCCGTGATCGTGTCGAGCGACAAAATCGCGGAACCCGCCGCCGTCCGTTTTGGTTGGGACCAACTCGCGGAACCGAACTTGATGAATGGCGAGAGCCTTCCCGCCTCGCCATTCCGAACGTCGCGTTAAAGAAACTCCAAAATCTGGTTCATCCAACGAGGGCGTACGCCCAATGGTTGATTTCCGCAGTTAAGTTCGGATGAAATTCCAGTGCCGGGAGAAACGGAGGCAGGCTCTGCTG
>JANNDA010000874.1:0-13144 GCA_031387195.1 Planctomyces sp.
CGAGATTTATACGCCGAGACATGTCTACGGATTCAACAACGTCGTGCGCGGCGAGCAGCATCTTGGTCCGCGAGTGCTGGAGAACTATGACCGCTGGGCGGTGAACCTGACTCCGACACTGGCGGCGGAGAACTCGCTGAAACGATTGTTGGCGTCGTGGCAATGGACGCTGGGTGTCGTGCCGTTGTTGGCGGCAAGCGTTTTGTTCCTGCTCACAGGAAACACGCGAGATCGACGTTGGTGGCTGATCTTTTCGGCGATCCTCTCGTTGTTCGTGGCTCATGTGCCGTATTGGTTCACGGGGATGTTCGATTGGCATTACGTCTTTGAATCGGGGCCGCTGTGGTGTCTGTTGCTTGCGGCTGTTACCGACACGCTCGGACAAAGCTGGCTGGCGGCGGAGCGGCCTCGAATGCCCGTGTGGTGGGCATTTCTGGTCGGATCCGTGGTCTTGGTCAATCACATCGAGGCGATTCCGTTTTGGTATTCCTCGAAGCTGCAAGCGGGCGTTGAGCAAGTCGCCTTCTCGCGATTGAAGTACCAAGCGTTCGACGAACTCTTGCAGCGTGAGGTTCGGCAGCGTCCAGCGCTGGTGCTGATTGAAGCTGATCCCAGTGATCGGCACATTGATTATTTGGTGAATGAACCCAGCTTGTCGGCGGAGCTCATTCGCGGGCGATATCCCGTCTCGGGCTGGTCGATCGAGCGGGTTGTCGCGGAGTTTCCAGAGCGACACGTTTACTTGTACCGCGCGAAGTCCGTTGAACTGAGATTGGTAAAGTTGAAATGAACTCTGCGGATCAACCACGGCGAATCGCGATCATCGGCGGTGGCATCACCGGTCTGTCGGCGGCGCTGCGATTGAGCGATCTGGCTCGTGAGCGTGCTGTTCCGATCGACGTGACTCTGCTGGAAAACTCCGCTCGGTTGGGGGGCGTCTTGCGGACTGAGCAAATCGGTGAGTATCTCGTCGAGCACGCCGCCGACATGTGGATCACGAACAAGCCGGAAGGAGTGCGATTGTGTGAGCGGCTGGGACTCGCAGAGCGGTTGATCCCAACCGACGCGAAATTCCGCCGGTCTTTCGTGCTGCGAAACGGCATTCCGCATTCGGTTCCGGAAGGATTTCAGTTGATGGTTCCGGAGCAAGCGTGGCCGATGCTGCGGTCTCCGTTGCTCAGCCTGCGCGGGAAGTTGCGGATGCTGGCCGAGTGCTTGATACCGGCTCGGAGAGACGGTGCCGACGAAAGTTTGGCCGACTTTGTTCGTCGCCGCTTTGGGAAAGAAGCGTTTGAGCGATTGGTACAACCACTGGTCGGTGGGATTTACACAGCGGACCCAGAGCGGCTGAGCCTGAAAGCCACGCTGCCGCGCTTCATCGAAATGGAACGGACGCACGGCAGCTTGATTCGTGCGGCGCTCGCCGAGCGACGCAGCCGCCAGACGAAAGAGGCTGGAACGAGCGGAGCGCGATACGGTCTGTTCGTCTCGCTGCCGAACGGCATTCAGGAATTGATGGCCGCGTTGATTGAGCAGGTGAGCAAGACTGCCACTGTGCGGTTGCAAACGGCCGTGCAAAACGTGCGTCGAAACGAGCTGGGGCGATTCGAGGTGACATCCACGTCAGGCCGCGAAGCCTTTGACGCGGTGATACTCGCGGTACCGGCATTTGTTTCAGCACGCTTGCTGGAAGCGGATCAACGAACGCTGGCTGAAGATTTGAAGCTGATCGAATATGCCTCGACCGTCGTTGTCGCGAGCGGGCACAAGCTGGCGGATATCACGCACCCGTTGAATGCGTTCGGCATGGTGGTGCCGCACATCGAAGGACGCAAAATCTTGGCCGTCTCGTTCACGAGCCGAAAATTTCCCGGTCGCGCCCCTGACGGTCACGTGCTGCTGCGAACGTTTATCGGAGGCGCGTTGCAGCCCGAACTCAATGATTTGGACGATCGCGAGATTTTGGAGATCGTGCGTCGTGAACTCGGTGAGATTTTGGGCGTACGTTGGAATCCGGACTTTGCCGTTGTGCTGCGGCATTCGCGCGCGATGCCGCAGTATCACGTCGGGCATCTCGATGTTGTGGCTCGCATCGAAGCGGCAACATCGGCATGTCGTGGGCTCGCGTTAGGCGGCAATTATTTGCGCGGCGTCGGCATCCCAGACAGCATTGCCAGCGGCGAAAGTGCTGCGGCGAAAGTGCTGAGGGACCAAGAATGACCAACAGTTTGCGGCGTGTGTGCGTGTTTTGTGGCTCGAAGGTGGGCACGGATGATCGTTATCGAGCAGCGGCCGTTGAATTGGGGCAATTGCTCGTTCAGTCCGGAACGGGGCTGGTTTACGGCGGTGGGAGCGTGGGCTTGATGGGAGTCATCGCCGACGCAGTGTTGGACGCAGGCGGCGATGTGATCGGAGTGATTCCGGAGGCTCTGGCGACTGAAGAGTTGCTGCATCCGCGCGTTCCTGACATGCGCGTGGTGCCGACGATGCACGCTCGCAAAGCGCTGATGGCCGAACTTTCGGATGCGTTTATCGCCATGCCGGGCGGGTTTGGGACGTTTGAAGAATTCTTTGAGGTTGTGACTTGGACACAACTTCGATTGCACCACAAGCTGACGGGGCTGCTGAACGTCGGTGGCTTTTACGACCCATTGGTTCGGCTCGTGGACCATGCCGTGCAGGAGGGCTTCATCAAGGTGAAGCATCGCGGGTTGTTGGTGATCGAAGAACGACCGGACGTTCTGTTGCAGCGCCTAGCAAACGAGATCGCCGTTGACGAAGCGAAGTGGTGAGAACCCCCTTCCGGCAGAATCGGCCATTCAAGCGGGCTTCCGTTTCTGTGAAGTCGGGCAAGGCGCGGGGAAATCGGAATCTGCGGGGCAGGTTTCATCGGTGTGCTCCAAGTGATTTTTGGATTGAGCACAGTCTTCAGCTTGTCGATGCCGATTGACGATTGACGACGGTTAGAAGGACTCAGGGGGAGTCCACGGTCTCAGGCATTGGTCCGGAGGGACTAACTCCATGGAGGGGGTCCGCTCAGACGAAGGGTTGGCAAGCGGCGGTATCGCTGTCTTGCTTCGTCAATTGGTTCACTTGAGTTCGCTCAAGCGAGCATTCCCGCGCATGCCGTTAGGACGAACCGCTTCCAGGATCGTGCATCGAGACGTTGTCAGAGGAGTCTGAGATGAAACGCAAGACGTGGGTCTCCGCGTTCGTGTTATTCCTGCTGTTGGCAGGAGTTCACGTCGCTGAAGCGGGATACTGCGGCGGGGCTAGCTACAACTGTTGCCCCACTTCCGCCTGCGCACCCTGCGGCGATTTGTGCCAAGCCAAGACTTGCTGCACAACTTGCTACAAGACGGTGCAAGAAGTTGTTTGGGATCGCTGCGAAAAGGTCTGCTGTCAAACGGTCTATGACCAAGTTTGCGAGCAGGTTCCGGTCTGCTGCACGAAAACGTGCTACGAGACCTGCTATCGCGATGAGTGCTACAACGTCTGCCGTCCGGTGACGCAAACTTGCTGGCGCGATGAAGTCTGCTCAATCAAAGTCCCGTGCTATCAAACGTGCTACCGCGATGAGTGCTACAGCGTCTGCATTCCGTCCGTGCAAACGTGCTACCGCGATGAATGCTACACCGTCTGCAAGCCGTGCTATCAAACTTGTTACCGCGACCAGTGCTACACCGTCTGCCGGCCTGTGGCCCAGACCTGCTGGCGTGACGAGTGTTACACGACGTGCAAAGTGGTGGCCGAGACTTGCTACCGCGAGCAGTGTTACACCGTCTGCCGACCAGTCACTGAGACGAAGTACGTCGATGTCTGCTGCGGCGAATGGAAGACCGTGAGCGAATGCGTTCCCGGCCCGGTGATCAACAAGTGCGTGCAAGATCAGGGCTCATGGAGTATGGATTCCTGCACGGGCTGCTGCACCTACAAGCCGGGTTGTTGCCGCACGGTTCAAGTTCAATGTCCGCCGACTGTCTGCTGCAAGAAAGTCTGGTGCCCGAAAGTCATCAAGCAAGCGGTCTGCTGCACTCGCATGGTACCTGAAGTCCGTACCTGTAAGGTGCCGTACCAAGTCTGCCGAACGGTTCAGCAAACCTGTACTCGCAAGGTGCCGTACACGACTTGCACCATGGTCCAAGAAACTCGGACCTGCAAGGTGCCTTACACGACCTGCTCCATGACCACGGAGACTCGGACTCGCAAAGTGCCGTACACGACCTGCTCGATGCGACAA
Source organism: Planctomyces sp. (assembly GCA_031387195.1). GTDB lineage: Bacteria > Planctomycetota > Planctomycetia > Planctomycetales > Planctomycetaceae > SXKJ01. Next base: position 4,241 of record JANNDA010000874.1, read on the forward strand.
GAATGCCGCACTCGTAAAGTCCCGTACGTGACCTGCTCTTGGACGGAGAAGTGCATCACGAAAAAGGTGCCTTACACGACCTGTACGATGGTCAGCGAATGCCGCACCCGCAAAGTGCCGTACACGGTCTGCAAGCAGGTGCCTTACACCCGCATGGAGACTCGGACTCGCTGTGTGGCTCGAACAGTGCCGGTGAAGCAAAGCTACTGCGTGCCGCGAGTTGTCTGCCGCCAAGTTCCGGTGACGGTCTGCACGCCGGTTTGCCCAACGCCGAGCTGTCCGTCTTGTGCGACCGCTCCTGCCGCTGGTTGCGCGACTGGGATCAGCAAACAGTAATCTTTAGCGGCAACGCTTCGACTCGATTCCCGAAAAGGCCGGCTGCAAAACAGCCGGCCTTTTTGTTTGCGCAATCGCGTCTGCTCGCTCGAACGATTTCTGGCCAAGACGATGCTTGATGAGTTGGTTCGCTCTGAAGGAAAACTCGCGGCTGACTCGCGAGTGGCCGCAACAAGCCAACGGTTGTGGCGATTGCTCCGAAAGTATGATCTCGGCTGGGGCCATTCTTTTGTGACGTCGATTCATCGGGGTTGCATTTAAGAGATAAAGCTGGATGTTGTTCCCAGCCTTCGGTAGCATGGCCTCGCTTAAAACGCTTGCCGCCTCGGCGGACCATCGTTGTCGATTCCACAGCCAGAAATGGACCACACTTCGCACCAAGCGGGCCGGTGCTTTTGTGGTGGATCGGTAACGTCGCCTCCCCTTGTTGAGGACGAAGTTATGCGCATTGATTGGCTCGCTCGAGTGAAAACTCGGCTCTCGAATCGTCGTCGGAATCGCGGACTGTTTTCCGGTCCTGTGCAGTGCCTTGAAGATCGAACGCTGCTCGCCGTGTTTGTCGTCAACGACAGCACGGTGGATACAGCGGACGTAAATCCCGGCAACGGTGTCGCCGCAGACTCGATGGGACGCGTGACCCTGCGCGCGGCGATTCAAGAAGCAAACGCGCTTCCGGGCATCGACACGATCACTCTGCCGGCGGGAACGTTTCAGCTCACACTGCTCGGCTTTGGCGAGCAATTGGCCGCATCGGGTGATCTCGATCTCAACGAGCAGATCATCATCAACGGAGCAGGTTCCGGCCAGACAACGATCGACGGCCTTCTGCTAGACCGCATCTTTGACATCGCAACGGGAGTCAATGCTCAGATTTCCAACCTGACGATCACCAGAGGAACTGCGGCCGCCGGACAAGAGGACGGTGGTGGCATTCGCAATCAAGGGAATCTGACGTTGCAGAACGTGATTCTGACTGGCAACGCCGCCGCAGGTGCGGGAGGAGCCATCGCGAGCTTCGGTCCAACGAGCGTGTTGAACATCACGAATGGCTTGATGACCAATAACAACAGCAGCGGATCGACGGGGGGCGGTGCGCTCTACACCAGCAGCACAACCACCATCACGTCGAGCGAAATCTCAGACAACAATGCTGCTTTCAACGGCGGCGGGATTGTGAACTCCGGAAGCGGTTCGCTGAGCCTGATCACCTCCACCGTGAAGAACAACCACGCGGGTCTCACGGGCCAAGGAGGCGGTCTCTACAACACAGCCACGGCATCGCTCACCCGATCCACGATCTCCAACAATACGGCGACCGATGGCGGTGCGGTTGCGAACGTCAACTTCGCGATGCCGACCAGCGTTTCGTTGTTGTTGTCCACATTGTCTACGAACACAGCGAGCGGACGTGGCGGCGGGCTCTTTAACGCGACAGGCGCGACGGCAAACATCGACGACAGCACGATCACAGCGAACATTGCCTCGGACGGTGGCGGCATCTTTCGTCAGAGCACCGTGAATATGGTCGGTTCGATTGTTGCTGGAAACACAGCTCCGTCCGTCACCGATTTGTCTGGTGCGATTGTCAGTGCGGGATTCAATATCGTCGGAGTGTCTGCGGGAGGTGCAGGCTACATCGCCAGCGATCGGTTGAATATCGATCCGAAACTTGGACCGCTGCAAAACAACGGCGGACCGACCTTCACGCACGGTTTGCTCAACAGCAGCCCGGCAATTGACACGAATCGGTTGTCTGTCGGCATCGTGACGGATCAGCGTTTGTTGGCTCGACCGGTTGACGGCGACAACAACGGCTCCGCGAATGCAGACATCGGAGCGTATGAAGTCCAATTCGTCGCGTTCACTCTGCCGCCCGGATCGACCAACATTACGCTGACGCTTGGCATCGGAGGCACAACTCTGGTGCTCACCGACACGATGACTTCTGCGTTGATTGCCACGTTGCCGGTTGAGCCCCTGACGATCACCGGTACTGCGGCTGACGACACGCTGACGATTGATTTCGTCAACGGTAATCCGATCCCGACGGGTGGCGTCACCTTCGTAGGGGGCGGTTCGGGAGGGACTGGTGATTCGCTCGTCATACTTGGTAGCTCGACGCTATTCACGAGCATCACGCACACGTTGCTCAACGCCCAGAACGGCAAGCTCTCGCTACTCTCCGGTGCGGTCACTTCGGTGATTAACTACCAAGCGGTGACGAAGTCGATCGTCGATCAACTTTCGGCGGTCAGTCGTGTCTATCAATTTGGTGCGACGGCTGACTCGGTCACATTGGCGGACGACTCGGTTGCTGGTAACAGCATCTCTCGTCTGACGAGCGTTGCCAGTAGCACTCCCGTCAACTTCGCCAAGCCGACGACCACACTGACGGTCGGATTGGCCGCAGGTGATGACACAATGGTGTTGTCGGCGGTTGATTCACTGTTTGCCGCCGGCATCAGCGTCACGGGCGATGATGGAGTGGACTCGATCAACGCATCGACAATGTCGCTCAAGGTCTCGCTCCTGGGTGGCATCGGAAACGACACCCTGACCGGTGGCGGCGGCGATGATGATCTCAACGGCAACGCGGATAACGACTCGATCATCGGCGGTGCGGGCAAGGATACGATTCAAGGCGGTGCTGGAGACGACAACCTCAGCGGCGGCGATGGTGACGACACTGTGCTTGGCCAAGGGAGTAGCAACGACACGGTGAGCGGTGGAATCGGCAACGATTCGATCGACGGTGGTGAGGGAACGAGCGACCGGCTGCGTGAGGTTGGCGATGCCAGCATGACACTGACGAACGCGCAGCTCACGGGACTCGGCACCGACATTCTTGTTGGGATTGAAGCGGCTGAACTCACGGGGGGAGCAAGTGCTAATACTCTCGATGCGAGTGCATTCACGGGGCTAGTTTCGCTGAGCGGTGCTGGAGGTGCTGACACACTCATCGGCAGCGTGACGAAGTTCAATTTGCTCAATGGTGACGATGGCAACGACACGCTGACCGGCGGCAATGTGAACGACGTTCTCAACGGCGGACTTGGAAGCGATTCGCTCGTTGGTGGCGCGGGAAGCGACAAGCTCTACGGTCAAGATGGCAACAACGACGTTCTGCTCGGAGGCTCCGGCAGTGACACACTCGATGGCGGATCGGGGACCGGCGACACGGTGGTCGATTCAGGGAATTTCAATTTCGTTTTGACAAACATTCTTCTGACCGGCAACGGCTCGGACACTCTGGTCGGCATTGAAGCCGCGTCGCTCACTGGCGGTATCAGCAACAACACGCTCGATGCGAGTGCCTTCACCGCCGGAAACGTGACGTTGATCGGTGATGCCGGTAACGACACGTTGATTGGCGGAACGGGAAATGATTCCTTGCAAGGAGATGTTGGCAGTGACGTGTTGAAAGGTCGCGACGGCAACGATGAGCTTGTCGGTGGCAATGCCACGCTGACGGTCGGAACGGACAACGACACGCTCAACGGAGGAAATGGCAACGACACACTCACTGGCGGAATCGGCAACGATGCCCTGTCTGGTTTCGTGGGTGACGATGTGCTCAATGGCGGAGCTGGTGCCGACACGCTTTATGGAGGCGATGGTGATGACGTTCTGCTGGGCGGAGCCGGCAACGACACGTGCATTGGTGGGAACGGCAACGACACTCTGAATGGCCAAGGCGGCACCGACAAGCTCAGCGGAGACGCGGGCTTCAATGTATTTGTTGATCCCCTCGATCGCGTGGAAGGCTTCACGATCAATCCGCTGCCGACGTGGGTGAACGCGACGTAAAACGGGAATCACAGCCGGATCTCTTATCTGCGCAGCAGTTTCGCCAGGATGGAAAGAGTCAATAATTTTATCTCGTCACTTTTTTCAGAAAGTTGTTGGAGTCTGAGAATCGCCGAGTAGACTGGTGCTGTCGGCCGACGCCTGTTATCTCGAAGTTGAGTGCTTTCGATCTCAAACAACTTGAATCGGAGGGGCAAAATGTCAGATCCACCTGGGCAGGTTGCGAGGATTGTCACAAGGAAGGGACGACCCTCGCCCTAAAAACGCGTGCCAAGGATTGGCCGCTTAACTCGACATCTCGAACACCCCGCTGACCGTCGGTCTGGCGGGGTTTTTCGTTGGGTTCTCGAAGAGTTCTGTCCGTGCGGTGATGTCTCTCCTTAACAGACTTGAGACGCTGCAATCTCTCTGACAGAGTACGCCTCACGGTGATGAATCAAACGGCGAATCAACAGCAGTGAACTCAATATGGCAAACGAAATGGGCAAGACATTGGACGACGTCAAGGCGGCTGTGCAAAGCGGCAAACTCTCGAAGTCGGCTGAAGCGAATTTGCAAACTTGGCTGACACAGCCACAGTACGAGCAGTATCAATCGCGCCTCAAGCATCTCATTGACGAGGGCCAGTGGAGCACTTTGCAGGATTCATTTTGGGAACGCATTCCGTTCGGAACCGCTGGGCGACGCGGACCGATGAGTGAACTCGGCACCGCGACGATGAATGAGCGGACGATTGCTGAATCGGCGCACGGCGTCGCGGTGCATGTGAAGCAGTCACTGTCGGCGGAGTGGCATCGAGCGGCCATTGGATATGACACTCGCAACCGGTCTCAGGAGTTCGCACGGATCACCGCATGTGTCTTCGCGGCACACGGGATCAAAACGTTTCTGTTCCTGTCGCACCGAGCGTCGCCGGAATTGTCATTCGCGGTGCGTGACCTGAAATGTGGCGTAGGCGTGATGATCACGGCCTCGCACAATCCGCCGGCCGACAACGGCTTCAAAGTTTTTGCACGAACCGGCGGACAAGTCTTGGATGACGAAGCCGCCGCACTCACGTCAGCAGTCGAATCAACAACGCACGTCCCGACCTGTGATTTTGAAGAGGCCCTCAATGACAGACGCATTGAACTGATCGGCGAAGAGATCGACCGGCGGTTCATTCGAGCGGTGGTCGATCATTCGCTGTCACCGCGTCGCGATGTCGTCGCGTTGTTCAGTCCGTGCCACGGTGTCGGCGAGACGTCGGTTTATCGAGCGGTGCTCGAAGCGGGGTTTGAACAGGTTGAGATTCACTCGTCGCAGCGATTGCCTGATGGAAATTTTCCGTTCGCGCCAGATCGCTTTCCGAATCCAGAACGGAAAGTCGTGCTCGATGCGCTCGCTCCGCGCGCGAAAGAAATCAACGCGGACCTGATCATCGCCTCCGACCCTGATGCCGATCGCCTCGGACTCTCGGCGCGAGCCAGAGACGGCAGCTACACGATTATCAACGGCAATCGCACGGGAATGTTGCTGGCGGATTACGTCTTGAGGCAACGTCGCGCGGCCGGCTCACTGTCGCCGCAACATTACGTGGCCACGACGCTTGTCAGTTCGCCGATGATTGAACCGATCGCTCGCGAGTACGGCGTTCGCAGCATTCGCAATCTGCTCACCGGCTTCAAGTACATCGGCGATGCCATCGACCGCGAAGGACCAGAACGATTCGTCTTCGGCTTCGAGGAGTCGATCGGTTTTCTCGCCGGCACTTACGTGCGTGACAAAGACGCGACGATCGCCGGTCTGTATCTGCTGGAGCTTGCCGCCGAACTCAAAGCAACCGGGAGTTCGCTGCTGGAACGATTGGATGAACTCTTTGTCGAGCACGGCTATTTTTGCGACGCGCAACTCGCGAAGACCTGTACGGGCGAGTCTGGTCGTCAACAAATTCAGCAGATCAGTGCGGCGTTACGAACTTCACCGCCGACGGTTGTCGGCCCAGTGCGACTGACGCAGGTTGAAGACTACAAACTGCACGAAGTTCGCTCGCTGCCCGACAATCAAAGAACGGCCTCGTTGGAGCAACCGACGGGCGACTTGCTGATCTTTGACGGAGTAGTCGATTTGCCGCAGGCGACGACCGGTGTCCGCATTGCGGCGCGGCCATCGGGGACCGAGCCCAAGATCAAGTTCTATTTGTTTGCTCACCCGGCTCCCGGCCAACGCGACCAATTGCCGCTGAGCGAATTGAAAAAACATCGCGAAGACATTCTGATGGCCGTGCAAAATGCACTGTCGAAATGGATTGACGCGACGATCGCGTAAATTGTTGTGTTGGCAAGTAACCCGCAGCGTGAGCGAGGGCGGACGCTCAGCCGACTTGATTGATGGCGGAGCGTTTTGAAGCCTTCGCCCTCGCTGACGCTGCGGGTTATTGTCCTGCCTCCCACTCGAAACACCCGCCTTTGATTTCCCTCCTGACTTGGATTGGCTCGGATCATGTCGCAAGAACGTATCGGACTCTGGTTGATTGGTGCCTGGGGCGGTGTCTCGACGACCGTGGCGGTCGGACTGGCTGGCCTGCAAGCGGGAGTTGCTCCCGAAACGGCGCTGGTCACATCGCTGCCAAAGTTCACTCGGTTGAAGCTGGCCGACTGGTCGCAGTTCGTGATCGGCGGCCACGAGATTCGTGAGACGACGTTCGCAGCCGAAGCGGAAGTGCTCTACAACAACTCGCGCGTGTTTGATCGTGATTTGCTGAATGCCGTCGCGCCGCGCCTTGCCGAATTCGACAAGAACATTCGCCCCGGCACGTTGATCAATGTCGGCTCGACGATCGAGAAATTCGCGGGACCGAAGACGCTGGCGTTTCGAGGCGAAAAGCCTGTCGATGCCATCAAACGCATTCGCTCGGACATCGAAGAGTTCCGCAAGGCGAACGGTTGCAGCCAGGTCATCGTCGTAAATCTCTCATCTACCGAACCGCCGCTGACATCGAATGCCGATACGTTGGACTGGGCGAAGCTTTCGACAGCGTTGTCCAGCGGCGAGGCATCTCCGGTTCCGGCCAGCACAATTTACGCCATCGCGGCGTTTGAATCTGGTTGCTCGTTCGTGAACTTCACGCCATCGGTCGGTTCGAATCTGCCGGCTCTGGAAGAGTTCGCACTGAAACAAAAGACCCTCCACGTCGGGCGAGACGGCAAGACTGGCGAGACGTTGATGAAGGCTGTGCTCGCGCCGATGTTCGCCGCGCGCAACCTGAAGGTCATGAGTTGGGTGGGCCACAACATCTTCGGCAACATGGACGGCAAGGTGCTCGACGACCCGATCAACAAGGCCAACAAAGTCCGCTCGAAGGACCACTTGCTCACCGAAATTTTGGGCTACAAGCCGCAAACGTTGGTCTCGATCGAATACATCGAATCAATGGGCGATTGGAAAACCGCGTGGGATCACATCCACTTCGAGGGCGTCCTCGGCACGAAGATGGCGATGCAGTTCACGTGGCAAGGCTGCGACTCGTTGTTGGCCGCTCCGCTGGTGCTGGACTTGGTCCGCCTGACCGAACGCGAACAACGCCGCGGCAAGTCCGGCGTCATGTCACACCTCGCCGCGTTCTTCAAAAGCCCGATGGGTCCGCACGAGCCGGAGTTCGCCAAGCAATTTATCGTGCTCGAACAATGGGCTGACGAAGTGGCGGCTGAATAATGAATCCTTGTGTTCTCGCCTATTTGCGGCTGGTTCGACTGCCGACGCTCTTCACGGCTTTGGCCGATATCTTCCTCGGCTTCTTGCTGACACATTCCAGTTTTGTCAGTGACGAAGGACCGAGCCCGTTGCCGTCGTTTCTTCTGCTGTGCGCGGCGTCGGCTGGGCTGTATCTGTCGGGCATGGTCTTCAACGATTACTTTGACCGGCTGATTGACGCTGAAGAACGTCCGAATCGGCCGATCCCATCGGGTGCGATCTCAGCCGCCAGTGCATTCCGTTTGGCGGCGGCGCTGATGCTGGCTGGTGTCGCGTCCGCTGCCTGCGTGGGAATACCAAGTACGATTGTCGCACTCTCACTCTGCGTGTTGATCGTGGGTTACGACGGCGGGCTCAAGAAGACGCCGCTCGGCCCACTGTTGATGGGAAGCTGCCGTGTGGGCAACGTGTTGCTCGGTGCCAGCGCGGTTCCTTCGCTGTCGGTGTTGTTCGCATCGCCACAGTTGCCGATCGCGATCGGATTGGGGACATACATCGTCGGCGTGACGTTGTTCGCTCGCCAAGAAGCGACCGTCAGCCGTCGAACGGCCCTGCTCGGCGCGGCGGTGGTCGTCAATGCGGGAGTGCTCGGTTTAGCTTATCTCGTGAATCAGTCGCCGTTGGCCGACAACCACTTTCGCTCGTTGGCCATCCTGGCGGTGATCCTCATCACCATCAATCGGCGTCTGTCATCCGCGATCAGCGAACCGGGGCCGCAGCGAGTTCAGTTCGCCATCAAGACGATGTTGCTCTCACTGGTGATGCTCGATGCGACGCTGGTCTACGCCTTCAACGGTCATCAAGAACTCGCGATGGCCACCGTCGCGTTACTTATCCCAGCGGTGGGACTGAGCCGGCTGATTCCGATGACGTGATTGACTCAGCCGCCGAATGATCGTTGCGCGAAGTAACCCGAAGCGTGAGCGGGGGCGGGCGCGTCAGAAAAAGAAGTATTAAGAGTCTTTTGTAGTGGCCGCCCACGCGGTAGCGTAGGGGTTATTAAGCAGCCAACCTTGTTTGAGGCAACAA
>JANNDA010001256.1:0-2515 GCA_031387195.1 Planctomyces sp.
TGGGAGCAGGAAGTCGCAGGTTCAAATCCTGTCATCCCGACTGACCTTTGTGAACGAAACGCCCTCGTGCTGGCGATCGTTTCCCGAAACTGCAGGTGCTTGGCTCCCGTCGCCCGTGATGGGAGCCAAGCCTGCAATTCGGTGACTACTCATAATATCGGCACTTTCTTTTGCCGTCTGGCCGTTTGAATTGCTATAGCCAGAATGCTCGTCACTGCGGTTGTCGCGGCCATGAATTGGAACTGGAAGCGGTGAGCCTCCGAACGTGATGACGCCGCCGAGAAGTTGACGGACCTCCCGCTTCTTGCCCTTGATGCCCTGGCCGAAATTGAGGCCGAGCCGTATGCCAAATTTCTCCAGCAGAGGTGTAATGTTTCCTCTGGCCAATTGGTTGGTGGTAACTCGTTTGAATTGCTCGACGAGCTGCAATGCCAGTTCGACCTCTTCGTCGGGAGATCGCTGTTCCTGTGGCTTTTGCAGCTTCTCGCGGTCTTCCAAATTTCGCTCCGCCGTTTTCAGTTCCGACTTGATGGCATCGAATTGTTTGGCGATGGATTGGTAACGGTCGTCGTCTTGCTCTGTCGCCATCCGCCGCTCGACGGTCTTCAAATCCTGCGACAGCGAGGCGACTCGCTGACGAGCGGCTTCGATTACTGACTTGCCGGCCGAGACGACGTTCTTGTCGCTGACGGCTTCTGCGCGAGCCAAGAACATTCGGCGCAATTCTTCACTGCTACCGTGTCGGTCCAGCCGCTGGGTCAGCGTGCGCATTGTGAGCCGTAGCAGGGCCTCGGCGTCCACAATGTTGTGGTGGCATTCGGCCCCCGCAGTGCGCTGATAGCGCCCGCAATTGTAAATCCGTCGTTTGCCAACGGTGTTGCCGTACATGGCTGAGCCGCAACCGTCAGTGAGATCGAACACACGGCAACCCAGCGGATATTTCGCCGGGTCTTTCGCTCGCCGTACTCCCTGCTGGTGACGGCTGCGCTCATCCATTTGATCTTGGATGTCCTGCCAACGATCGGTTGCGAACTTTGGTTCAAAGCCAATCGGCGCGCTGACAATGACATCCGGGTTGTTCTTAATGACTCGGGGCTTGCGGTTTTCCAAGCGGTCATTGTCATTCAGCGGGCGCGGCCCTTCGGGTCCAAAGCGCCGATGAGCACCTTCTGACCGGCGACCAATCTCCTGAATGCCGAGAATCGCGCGATTTCGGCAGAGTTCAGCAACCGTGTTCTGACACCACTTACCACTGACGACATGTTTGGTGCCATGATCCGTCCGGATCGTTCCCGCACCAGGGCTCGGAATCCCCAGCGCGTTCAAGTGCGCTGCAATCCGTTTCAATCCCCACCCCTGACTTTTCAGTTCGAGGATCATCAGCCAGGTCGCGATTTTGAACTCGTCTTTGGGAAAGATCTTGACGTGGCATCCAGCTTGTCGGACCAACATTCCCTTGGGCAACTCTTGCAGCTTGTGTCCGTCCGGCCCCACCAGATAACGAGCGAATCCATAGGGTGCGTTGCCGCCGGTGCGGTTTCCATGAGAAGCCAGATGCCGAAACGTGCCAATCATGCGCTGGGCATGAGTCTTCAGAAACTTGCCGCTGGCATAGTAGGCGAGTAGCGGTTCCAGAATCTTCATCAGGTCGAACTCACCATCCTTCGGCGGTGTCGCAATCGCGTCGCTGAAGACCATCGTCAAGCCTGACTGTAAGAGCTGCACTTCGATGACCATCATCTCAACGGGATTCTCAGGGCGGCCAAGACGGTCTCGCATGTAAACAAAGATGTGCGAGATGTTTTTGTTGGAAAGCGATTCGTCGATCAATTCCACGAGGCCGGGCCTTTCCATATCCGCGCCGGTGATGGCATCGTCGAGACAAACGCAGCCGTGCCGGCTGAGTTTGTTGGCCAGCATGTAGTCGAGGTCGCTCTGCGTGAAATTCAGCTTGAAGCCATACTTTGCAACTTCGGTGGTGGCCCACTTGAGCTGCGTTTCCAGGCTCGACTCTTGGAGATCACAGCTCCGACGCAAGTAAATCAAAATTTCTTTTCGCAATCGTTCGGACATGAATCAGTTCTCCTGTCTCAAAAGGTGCCGATGCTGCCAAACGAAGTCGGCAAACTCTTCGAGCAACGACTCGTCGGGCGATCCAAGAATCACGATGTCCACACCAAGCTCGCGCGGAGCTGTGTGGGAGCAGCACAACAAAAACGCCGTCAAGACTTTCTGAGATAGCGCGCTACCAGACTTCGCTTGGAGGTACGCATCCGGCGATGCCGTGGTTCGTGTCGCCAAGCTGGCGAAGGCTTCCTCCGATGATGGAAGGTTGTGGTCGAGATACTCCCTCAGTCCCGCCTGCTCCCACAGCCAGATTTGCAGAATGGCACCGAGTTCGAGTGCGAATTCCTTCGGCACTTCGATGCGATGTCGGCTCTTGGGACGCTGGGCAAGATGGCGTAAATAAATCGCCGTCAGGTCTGCGCATCGCTCGGCGAATCGAACGGTGGCG
>JANNDA010001267.1:0-2650 GCA_031387195.1 Planctomyces sp.
CCGGCAGCAGCCCCAGCTTCAAGGGCGCGGGACAAGCTCCCGTCCGCACAGCGTTGCCTGAAAAAACGGGGACGAGCCGCATGTAAGGACCGGTCCAGAAATAACTGTCGCATCGTGGCGGATGCTGCCAGCATCTGAACCGACGCTGGCAGCGTCGGCCACGACAGTTATTGCTGCGCCGATCCTAAGTGGCGAAACTCAAATCATTACGAAACAGCCCGGAGACATTTTGTCTCCGGGCTGTTTCGTTATGTGGCGACGACCAAGCCGCTTCACACTCCGCACGGCAGATGAGCTTGCTAAAGTATGCCCGCCTTCGATTTCCCCACTCGCTCAAAAGTGAGATTCATGACAAGCATCCTCGGCCTCTCGGCGTTTTATCACGACTCGGCTGCTTGCTTGGTGGTTGATGGCGACATTGTGGCGGCCGCTCAGGAAGAACGCTTTTCGCGGAAGAAGCATGACGAGCGGTATCCGAAGCTCGCAGTTGAGTATTGCTTGAGCGAAGCAGGGATCACGCCGGAACAACTCGATTACGTCGCGTTCTACGACAAGCCATTGCTGAAGTTTGATCGACTCCTCGAAACGTATTTGGGTTTCGCTCCGGCTGGATTCGGGAGCTTCGTCAAAGCGATGCCCGTGTGGCTCAAGGATAAGCTTTACCTCCCAAAGACGATGCGGCGCGAGTTGCCCGGCTACACGAAACGGTTTGTCTTCACCGAGCATCACGAGTCGCACGCGGCGAGTGCGTTCTATCCGTCGCCGTTTGAGCGAGCGGCCGTGCTGACCGTCGATGGTGTCGGCGAATGGGCGACCGCCAGCATCGGAATCGGTGATGGCAACCACTTGCGGCTGACGCATGAGATGCAATTCCCGCACTCGCCGGGCCTGCTCTATTCGGCCTTCACGTACTTCTGCGGTTTTCGAGTGAACTCCGGCGAGTACAAGCTGATGGGCCTCGCTCCTTACGGCGAGCCAAAGTACGCGGACCTCATTCGCGAACGCTTGATCGACCTGAAAGAAGACGGCTCGTTTCGCATGGACATGTCGTACTTCAACTATTGCCAAGGGCTGACGATGACGTCAAAGAAGTTTGATCAACTCTTCGGCGGCCCGCCTCGAAAACCGGAAACTCCGCTGACTCAGCGGGAGATGGATTTAGCCGCGTCAATTCAAGTCGTCACCGAAGAGATCTTGCTGCGGATGACTCGGCACGTGCATGAACTCACGGGCGAAAAGCAGCTCTGCCTCGCTGGAGGTGTCGCGCTGAATTGTGTCGCGAACGGCCGCATTCTTCGCGAAGGTCCGTTTGAGGACTTGTGGATTCAGCCCGCTGCCGGTGACGCTGGCGGAGCACTCGGAGCGGCGTTGTTTGTCTGGCATCAATTGTTGGACAAGCCGCGCGATACAAGCCCGACGCGCCAGCGAGGGGACACCAACCCGAAGCGTGAGCGAGGGCGGGCGATCTACGACGCTCCGAATTCAGAGTCATCTGAAGCGTCCGCCCTCGCTTGCGCTTCGGGTTACTGTGTTGACTCACAACACGGCTCGCTGCTCGGCCCGCGATGCGACGAGACTGAGATCAAAACATTTCTCGATGCTAAGGGAGCGGTCTATCGCTTCATCGAAGACGATGCCGAACTGTGTCAGCACGTCGCGAAGCTTATTGCCAGCGAACACGTCGTCGGTTGGGTGCAAGGCCGCATGGAGTTCGGCCCACGAGCACTCGGCAGCCGCAGCATCTTAGGAGACGCACGCAGCCCACAGATGCAGTCCGCCATGAATGTCCGCATCAAGTTTCGCGAGTCGTTCCGCCCATTCGCTCCGTCGGTGCTCGAAGAGCGAGTCGATGAATTTTTTGAAACACGTCCGCACGAACAATCGCCGTACATGCTGCTCGTCGCCAACGTCCGCGACTCGAAGCGCACGCAACGACCGGCAAACGCTCCGCAGCTCACGGGCATCGACAAGCTCAAAGAGTTGCGATCGTGCATCCCAGCGGTGACACACGTCGATTTTTCTGCCCGCATCCAGACCGTCGATGCCCAGCGACACGGTCGCTACTACCGCTTGCTCAAAGCTTTCGAGGCTCAGACGGACAGTCCAGTCGTCATCAACACCAGCTTCAACGTTCGCGGTGAGCCGATCGTCATGAATCACGAACACGCCTACCGCTGCTTTCTGGCCACGAACATGGACGCCCTCGTCGTCGAACGCTTCGTCCTGCTCAAGAAGGACCAGCCGAATGCGACGCAGCAGACATTAGACACGTACCTCAAAGAGTTCGCGTTGGATTGACCCCCCATTTCCGAGGAGCATTTCATGATCGTTCATTCGGCTTGCTTGTTGTTGACCGTGCTCGCGTTCGCGGAGGAGCCGAAATCGGCGGCGTTGTTGGAGACGTTGCCCAAAGACGGTGCGTGGGTGACGTACAACGGGAGCCTCAAAATCAACGGGCAAGAGGCAATCGTGACTTGGACGGCTCGATCGGTTGGGCAGGCATTTGGAGCCGGCAAGCAATGTCGATTCATTGAATTGGAACAGGACAGTGATGCACCGCAGCTTCAGCTTGGCAACGTGACGTGGCGGTTGCTGGTCCCAGAAGATGCGTTTGGCGAAGGGAAAGATCCGCTCAAGAATGCGGTCAAAA
>JANNDA010001268.1:0-24060 GCA_031387195.1 Planctomyces sp.
GGTCACGAACCCGCCACTCGATTCGATTCGCGAAGAAGTGATCATGTCGCTGGAGTGCTTCATCGGGCCGGAAAGCAATCTGCTCGACACGGGCGAGAAGCAATGTCACCGGCTCGTCGTGCCGAACCCGATTCTGACGAACGAGGAACTCGCGTCGCTCAAGCATCTGAGTTATCGCGGTTGGAAGACAAAGACGATCGACATCAGCTTCCCGCGTTCGCAGGGCGACCCGGGCTTGCGCTGGTGCCTCGAACGTATCTGCCAGGAGGCGACGCAGGCGATCAACTCCGGCTTCAGTTTGATCGTGCTCTCCGATCGCACCACTGGGCCGGATCGAGTTCCGGTCAGCGCATTGCTGGCCGTCGGAGCGGTGCATCAGCACTTGGTGCGACACGAACTGCGGACGCGGATCGGCATCGTGGTCGAAACCGGAGAAGCCCGCGAGGTGCATCATCACTGCTTGCTCGTCGGATACGGCGCGGATGCGATCAATCCCTATTTGGCTTTCGAGGCACTGCGGCAATCACGCGAAGACGGAACGCTCGGCGATCATTGGACCGACGACAAAATCGTCGCCGCGTATCGCAAAGCGGTCGAGAAGGGGATGCTCAAGGTCATGGGCAAGATGGGGATCTCGACGTTGCAGTCGTACAAGGGGGCGCAGATTTTCGAGGCGCTCGGCCTGAACGACACCGTCGTCGATTACTGCTTCGCTGGGACCGCCAGCCGGATTAAGGGTGTTGATTTTGAGGTGCTCGGGAAGGAAGCGATGTTGCGTCACGAGGTCGGTTATCCGCCGCGAGACGCTCAAGCTCTGCCCGTGCTGCCGAACCCCGGTGAATTTCACTGGCGCAAAACCGGTGAGAAACACGCTTGGAACCCGTACACGATCGCTGAGATCCAGAACGCCGCGCGAACGGGAGACAAGACGTCATTCAAACGCTTCGCTCAGATCGTGAATGACGAGACGCACAAAGCGTGCTTCCTACGCGGACTGTTAAAGATTAAGACGAGCGCGACCCCAGTTCCGCTCGAAGAGGTCGAGCCGGTGGCTGAGATCGTCAAACGGTTCTGCACCGGCGCGATGAGTTATGGATCGATCTCCGCCGACGCTCACGAGTCGCTGGCCATCGCGATGAACCGCATCGGCGGCAAGAGCAACACGGGCGAAGGGGGCGAGGACTACAAACGCTTTTCGCCGGAACCAAACGGCGACTCGAAGCGATCGGCCATCAAGCAGGTCGCGAGCGGTCGGTTCGGTGTGTCGAGCTGGTATCTCACCAACGCTGACGAGTTGCAAATCAAGATCGCCCAAGGAGCGAAGCCGGGTGAGGGAGGCGAACTCCCTGGCCACAAGGTCGATAAGATCATCGCGGCGACTCGGCACAGCACGCCCGGGGTCGGACTCATCAGCCCGCCACCGCATCACGACATCTATTCGATCGAAGATCTGGCTCAACTCATCTTCGATCTGAAGAACGCGAACCCCTCCGCGCGAGTCAGCGTGAAGCTGGTCAGCGAAGTGGGTGTCGGCACGATCGCCGCCGGTGTGGCGAAAGGTCACGCCGACAACATCACGATCGCCGGCACGGAAGGTGGCACCGGAGCCTCGCCGCTGACGTCGATCAAGTGCGCCGGGCTGCCGTGGGAACTGGGCATCGCCGAGACACACCAAACGCTGGTGATGAACGATCTCCGCAGCCGCGTCCGCTTGCAGACGGACGGTCAACTGAAGACCGGCCGTGACATCGCCATCGCCTGCATGTTGGGAGCCGAGGAGTTCGGTTTCGCGACCGCGCCGTTGATCGTGCTGGGCTGCATCATGATGCGGAAGTGTCATCTCAACACCTGCCCGGTCGGGATCGCGACGCAAGACCCGGAACTCCGCAAGAAGTTCAACGGCCAGCCGGAGCACGTCATCAATTACTTCTTCATGGCGGCCGAAGAATGTCGCGAGATCATGGCCTCGCTTGGCATCCGCACGATGAACGAGCTCGTTGGCCGAGTCGATTTGCTGGAAACCGACGACGCGATCCAGCACTGGAAGGCGAAGGGGATCGACCTCTCGGCAATGCTCACGCTTGCCCCGAAGCCGCATGAGAACGTCGGCACGTATTGCCAACGAAGCCAAGATCACGGGCTGCAATACACGCTCGATCAAACGACGCTGATCCCGCGCTTCCGCGAAACGATTCAAACCGGCAAGCCTGATCGCGATGCCTTCCGGATCGTCAACACCGATCGCGCCACCGCGACGACGCTGTCTCACGAAGTCAGCAAACGCTGGGGCGCGAACGGTCTGCCCGACAACACGATCCACATGAAGTTTACCGGACATGCCGGACAAAGCCTCGGGGCCTGGGCCGTTCACGGCGTGACGCTAGAGCTGGAAGGGGACGCGAACGACTACGTGGGCAAGGGCCTGAGCGGCGCTCGCATCATCATCTACCCGCCGAAGACCGCGACGTTCAAATCCGAAGAAAACATCATCATCGGCAACGTGGCGTTGTACGGCGCGATCCACGGCGAGGCGTACATTCGCGGCGTCGCGGCCGAGCGTTTCTGCGTTCGTAATAGCGGAGCGAACGCAGTCGTCGAAGGCTGCGGTGATCACGGCCTCGAATACATGACGGGCGGCCGAGTGGTCATCCTCGGAGCCACCGGCCGCAACTTCGCCGCCGGCATGAGCGGCGGTGTCGCCTACGTCTACGACCCGCAGTCGGAACTCAAAGCCAACTGCAATCCAGAAATGGTCGAACTCGAACAGGTCGAAGACGACGAGGACATCGCCGAACTCAAACAGCTCATCACCAACCACGATTCCTACACCGGCAGCGAAGTCGCAAAACGCATCCTCGCCAATTGGTCCGCCGAGCTAAAGCATTTCCACAAGGTCATGCCGGTGGACTACAAGCGGGCGCTCGCCGAGATGGCGAAGGAAACGTCTTTGAAATCAGGCAAGGTCATCGCGACCGCAGCGGGGCAGGTTTAGACCGAGAACTTTGAGATTTTCCTAGCTCACGATGTTGCGGATCAGCAATCAAAACGAGGAGATCGAGCGATGTCACAATTAAGTTTGGAACTGCCTGAAGAGACTTACCAAGCCATTTTGGCAACCGCTAAGCGGCTCGGAATGACGGCAGAAAAGTGGGCATCGAAGCGGTTGAGGTTTATGGCGATGACGGCTGAAGAGCGCAAACTTGCAATGGATGAATTGATGAAATATGCGGGGTCGTGTGAGTCCATTCAGGGCGATGCCAATAACGAATTGATCGACCGAGACTTGGCGGATGAAGCGATGGACCCTCATGAGGCAAAGTGATGTTCTTGGATACGTCGGGGTTGCTCTGTTGTTTGGATCGTCGGGAACACGACCACATGTCCGCTGTCGAGTTCATGGCGGCTGCGGATTGGCGAATGACTCACAACCTCGTTTTGACAGAATTGGTTGCCCTGGCACCTAAACGTGGACTGAATCGGAAAGCGGTTCTGCAATTCACAGTCGAGCTTCAAGAATCTCCGACCCTTGATGTCGTGTTTGTGAATGAGGAAATCCATGACTTGGCAATGCGACTTTTGGAAGAACGCCTCGACAAGGATTGGTCACTGTGTGATGCGGTGAGTTTTATTTTGATGCGTGAGTGGCGGATTCAAGACGCATTGACCACGGACCATCATTTTGAACAAGCCGGTTTTCGCCGGTTACTCGACTCCTAAGCTAAAACGGCGAACAACTGGAACGATAAAGACAAACGAGAGAAAGTGAGTGAGTGCGATGGGTAAGCCAACGGGCTTTATGGAATTCAACCGACAGTTGCCGACGGATCGTGATCCGGAATTGCGGATTCTGGATTGGAAAGAATTTCACGATCACATGCCGGAAGATGACTTGCGCAAGCAAGGGGCTCGGTGCATGGATTGCGGCGTGCCGTTCTGCCACACCGGCGGGATGATCGGCAACATGGCGTCGGGGTGTCCGGTCAATAACTTGATCCCCGAATGGAACGATCTCGTGTTTCGTGGGCATTGGCGCGAAGCGCTCGATCGGCTGCACAAGACGAACAACTTCCCGGAGTTCACCGGGCGAGTCTGCCCCGCTCCGTGCGAGGGTTCGTGCGTGCTCGGCATCACCTCACCAGCGGTGACGATCAAGAACATCGAATGCTCGATCATCGACAAGGCGTTTGACGAAGGCTGGGTCACTCCGCAAGTGCCGACGACTCGAACGGGGAAGAAGGTCGCTGTGATCGGCTCTGGGCCGGCCGGGCTCGCAGCGGCGGCGCAGCTCAATCGAGCGGGGCATGTCGTCACGGTTTACGAAAGGGCCGACCGAGTCGGCGGGCTGCTGATGTACGGCATCCCGAACATGAAGCTGGAAAAGTGGGTCGTGCAGCGTCGCGTGAATTTGCTGGCCGACGAAGGGGTCAAGTTCGTGACGAGTTGCGAGGTGGGCAAAGACATCGACGCGGTCCATCTCCGCGAGGAAAACGACGCGATCGTGTTGGCGGTCGGAGCGACGAAGCCGCGCGATTTGCCGATCCCGGGACGCGATCTGAAGGGGGTCCACTTCGCGATGGAGTTCCTGCATGGCAACACGAAGAGCCTGTTGGATTCCGACCTGCGCGACGGCAAGTGCATCAACGTAGAAGGGACGAAGGTGATCGTCATCGGCGGCGGGGATACCGGCAACGACTGTCTCGGAACGTCGATGCGGCAGGGATGCGCCAGCTTGATCAACTTTGAAATCGTGCCGCAGCCGCCGGATGAGCGAGCCGGAAACAACCCGTGGCCGCAATGGCCGCGGATCTATCGGCAAGACTACGGTCACGCCGAAGCCGAGGCCAAATTCGGCAACGATCCGCGCCAGTTCTGCATCGACACGATCCGCTTCAACGGCGACGCGAACGGCAACCTCAAGTCACTGACCGCCGTGCAAGTCGATTGGTCGAAGCCGGTCAAAGGGGGCGCGCCGTTCACGCGCGTCGAAGGCTCGGAAGTTGAGTTGGAATGCGATTACGTCTTCCTGGCGATGGGCTTCCTCGGTCCAGAACAAATCCTTGCCGAGCAACTCAGCATTGAGGTTGATCCGCGATCGAACTTCAAAGCTGAATACGGCAAGTATGCCACGAGCATGCGCGGCGTTTTTGCTGCGGGCGATTGCCGTCGTGGGCAAAGCCTGATCGTGTGGGCCATCAACGAAGGCCGCGAAGCGGCTCGCGAGTGCGACCGGTATCTGATGGGCTCAACGCAATTGCCATGAGCCATTTCGGCGAGCGGGGCGGCAATAAGTTCCCGATACTGACGTAAGTAACCCGAAGCGAGGGCGATCGCATCGCGAGACGCTGCATTCATGGCGTTGCGAAGCGTCCGCCCTCGCTTACGCTTCGGGTTACATGCCGCTCCCGCTGCAGGTGACATGGCTCACTTGATGCCCAAGCTGCGTTCGATCTCGATCGACTTCGGATCCAGCATGAGGAACCGCAGCGGATCATTATCCGTTTCCTGCGGTCGGGTATTTCGAGCCATGTTGCCCACGCTCGACCATTCGGTGTCAGCCGGGTTCTTTGAATCGTTGGAGCCATAACCGTTGGGGTTGGGCCGAAACATTTTCATCGAGTCGCTCGACATCTTTCGGGCCGACTGTATGAGCCCACAGCCGGGCAGTCCCGCTAAGAGCATGGTCAGTACGATCACGTTACGCAGTCGGCACGACATCCTGGTCTCTCCGCAAGTCGAGGTCATCATCGGCTGAGTTCTCCCAGCTTCCAGAGAAATCGTCGAGGTCAGGTTTCCGAAGGGCTCACGCTGCGGGTGACTTTGGGATGACCTTGACCGGTTTTCGAGGCAGACATAACTTCCCGCCCCTTCCCTGCCGTTCGGCAATCTGGCCGAACTCATTTCCTGTCTGATTCCTCCTCCCCGTTTTCTACTTCTCGCGGCGACGGATTTTCTTTCGCTGTATTCCTGCCTTGTCCCATTCGGGAGCAACGTCATGAAGACGTTCCGACTCTGCGCCTGGTTATTGTGCGGCTTGTTGTTTTGCGGCCCCGTCGTGGGCTGTCAGAAATTCAAGCTGCTCCGTTCGCAATCGCCCGATAAGCATGAGGAGGAAGAGGCTGAGGACGGCAAGAAAGGCAAAGACAAAGACCCCGACAAAGAGTTCGAGACCAAGGTCGAGACTCCTCTGGTCGGCGATTTCACCGCGTTCACCGGGATGAATTGGGTGGTGCTGGAGGGTGTCGGCTTGGTGGTCGGGTTGGATGGCACCGGCGGTGATCCGCCGCCGTCGATTTACCGCGAAGCACTCGTCAACGACATGCGCAAGCGGGACATCCAAGATCCCGAATCAATTCTTCGCTCTCCAAATACGGCGCTCGTGAAAATTCGCGCTTACCTTCCTCCGCTGGTTCGCAAGGGGGAAGCATTTGACGTCGAATCTGTCATGGTGGTGGAAGGGGACAAGACCACCAGCCTGAATGGCGGCTGGTTGCTGGAAACAGAACTCTACGAAGCGGCTGTCGTGCAGGGGCACGGCGTGATGAAGGGCCATGTCATGGCCAAAGCCAAAGGCCCCATCTTGGTGACCACCGGCGAAGGCAAATCTGACACAACTGGCGTCAAGCTGCGCGGCAAGGTTCTGGGTGGTGCGATCGCCAAGAAGGAGCGCGATCTGCGTGTGCAATTACGCAGCAATTTCCGCAGCGTCCGGCAGTCACGTCTCATCGCCGCAAAAATTGGTGACCGCTTTTTCGCTTACAACGAAAGCGGACTGCGTGAGCCGCTGGCAAAGGCGCTCACCGATCAAACGATCGAGCTGAAAGTACTGGCGCGCTACAAGGACAACTATCCGCGGTATTTGCAGGTCATTCGCAACATCGCCTTCCGGGAAACCCCGGTGGCTCGACATGTCCGGATGGAGAAGTTGAAGAGCCAACTCCTTGATCCCGATACGACAGAGCAAGCCGCGCTGCAACTGGAAGCGATTGGCGACCAAGGAATTTCCATTCTCAAAACGGGATTGAAAAATCCTGATCAAGAAGTTCGCTTCAACTCGGCGATGGCATTGACCTATCTCGGCAACAGCGACGGTATCAAAACGCTCGGAGAATGCGCGGTTCAAGAACGCGCCTTCCGCTTGTATGCCCTCGCCGCCCTGGCCACGCTCGACGATGCGGAATCGCATCTGTTGCTACGTGATTTGATGAGTGCTCAGAAGGATGATTCGGGCAAGGTCATCGATAGTGCGGAGCTGCGTTACGGGTCATTCCGATCTTTGTGGACGCTCGACAAACGCGATCCGTACCTCAACGGCGAGACTTTGAAAGACTCGTCCGATCGAGAACTCTTTGCATTGCACACCTTGCCCACGCGCGGCGAACCGATGGTTCATCTGACGCATCACTGGCGTTCAGAAATCGTTCTCTTCGGAATGGACCAGCGGTTTAAGACTCCGTTGGCGGTACGCGCCGGTCCACGAATTTGGGTGACGGCACAACCGGGTAAGGACCAAATCGTGGTCGCGCGATACGAAGCGGGACAGCCCGATCGTCGCAAAGAAATTTCAACGAGTGTGGCTGAAGTCATTCGAGCGGTCGTCGAATTCGGCGGGAGTTATCCGGACGTCGCTCAAATGCTGCTGCAAGCCTCGAAACAACAGAATCTTTCTGGACGCATCGAAATCGATGCCTTGCCGCAAGGGGGTCGTGAATACGTTCGCAAGTCCTCGTCGGCGGCTGATGCGGCGGGCCAGACACTGCGTTTCGGCAATCCGAACTTGATTCCGAACTTCGTTCCCAACCTGAAGGACGACGAAGCCACAAAGAACAAGCAGTCGCAAAGCGAGTCCGACGAATCGCCGACCGCCACGGACAAAAAGGTTGAGTCAGAGAAATCGGGGTCGGATGAAAACCTCACAGACGCTGATCCGCGCGGCAACGCCTCGTTGGCCGACGCTCGCAAAGATCCGGCTGCTCCCGACCAAGAGCATCGCTGGTTTGAATTCTGGAAACGCAAATAGCCCGACGCACAAGCGAGGGATCATGCCCGTATTCCCTCGCTGGCGCGTCGGGTTTGTATTGCCTGAGTCCAAGAACGTATTGCGGCCCAATTCCTAATCGTTCAACTTTCTCCATTCATCTCTCCCCCACCCGACCCGCATCATGTTGAAGTCGCTTGAAATGTTCGGCTTCAAGAGTTTCGCGGACAGGACGCGCTTCGACTTCTCGCGCGGGATCACCTGCGTTGTCGGCCCGAATGGGTCGGGCAAGAGCAACGTGGTGGACTCAATCAAATGGGTGCTCGGCGATCAGAGTCCGAAAAGCCTGCGCGGCAAGGACATGATGGACGTCATCTTCAACGGTGCGTCCGGTCGGAAGCCGGCGGCGTTCGCGGAAGTGTTGCTGACCTTCGACAACGCCGAGCGTTATCTCTCGGTCGATGCGGCCGAGGTACAGATCGGTCGGCGATTGTGGCGCAGCGGCGATTCGGAATACCTGATCAATCAACAGCCCGCTCGTTTGAAAGACATCAAAGATCTCTTCATGGGGACGGGCGGCGGTTCGTCCGGCTACAGCATCATCGAGCAAGGGCGCGTCGATCAAATCCTGCAAGCAAACGCGGCGGCTCGGCGGAGCGTCTTCGAGGAAGCGGCTGGAGTTTCGCGCTACAAAGCTCGCAAAGAAGAGGCGACTCGCAAGCTGGAACGAGTCGAGCAGAACTTGCTGCGCCTGCGAGACATCGTGGACGAGGTCGAATCGCAACTCAACACAACTCGCACGCAAGCCTCAAAGGCGGCGAAGTTCCGCGAGATTTCCACCGAACTGCGTGAATGGTGGTTCGGCCTCGCGGCGGACGATCATCGGCATTTCTCCGTGCAACTAGCTTCAGTCGAACAAGAACTTCAGGGAGGCGAAGCGCGGCTGACTGACCTGACCACTCGGCAACAAGACCTCGAGCAAAAACTTTCGGTCTTCGATGCGGAACTGGCCGAAATCGACATGCGGTTACGACAGGCCGAGAAGAGTGCCTCTGGAAATCGCGAAAGCGTCGTGCGGCATGAGTCCACGTTGCGGCATCTGACGGGGCGTCAGAAAGAACTCGGATCAGACCTTGATCGTTTGCGCCGTCAACGGGTCACGATGCAGGCTCGCGCTCGCGAAATGACGATCGAATTGAAGACTTCTGAAGACGAATTGTCACGCAGTGATGCCGATCATGCTCGCCTGCAAGTCAAACTGACGAGCACCGAAACCGAACTGATGGAACTGTCTCGGCAGCTCAAAGCCGATCACGCCACGTTAGATCGCGAACGACAGAAGCAACTCGAACTGACGCAGCAATCGACGGCCACGCAACAGCGCAAGCTCGGCTTACAGTCGCAATGCGACGCTGCGCACACGGCGGCGATCTCGGTCGGACTACGATTGACTCAACACGAGGCGGACATCATCGCTTCGCAATCCGAGGTTCTACGTCGGCAAGCGGCCGTGGAATCGGTCTTGTCCGAAGTGGGACAGCTTGATGAACGCGTCCGCGAGATTCGCGATCGGCAGCAAAAACTGGCCGCCGAGCAAGAACGCATTCAGCAGCAACTTCGCGAGCAACGCGAAGATCGCAGCGCGAAACAGTCGCAGCAAGCCGTGTTGGAAGACCTCGAACGCCGGCAAGAAGGGCTCGGCATCGGCGTGAAGGAAATCCTCAGCCGAGCACAAACATCCGATTACGCGCCGTGGACGAGCATCCTCGGCAGTGTGGCCGATTTGATCGAAGCGGATCTCGACGAAGCGGCGATCCTCGAAGTTGCGCTCGGCAGCCGAGCACAATTGATCGTCGTGTGCGAACTGCAACCGATTGTCGAATATCTCAACGGCGGTGCGAGTCGCTTTTCCGGGCGTGTGGGATTTGTCGAGGTCGGAACACTCACTAACCCGAAGCGTCAGCGAGGGCGATCGCTTCAAACGACGCTGAATTCTGATTCAGAATCTCTCGAAGCGTCCGCCCTCGCTGACGCTTCGGGTTATTTTTCTCTGTCATCGTTCGTGTCGCCCGATTTGTCCGGCCACGTCGGTGTCATCAAGCGAGCCGATCAACTCGTCAGCCTGAAGTCCGGACATCCGGGGCTTGCGGAAGCTCTCCTCGGTACGACGTGGGTTGTGAGTACGCTCGATGTGGCGTTTGAACTCGCACGCGGTGAAGGCCGAGGCTGTCGCTTCGTCAGCTTGCAGGGCGAGTTGCTCGAAGATGACGGGACGCTGTATGCCGGAGCGGTTCGCAGCGAATCCTCATTGCTGACTCGACGCAGCGAATTGCGACGGCTCAAGAATGATCTGCTCCGCCTTGATCGCACGATCTCTGACGGCGAGCGGCAACTCAGTGATATCACGCAGTCGCTGAAGAGCGTTGAACGGACGATTGATTCGGCGACTTCCGAAAAACAAGAACTCGCCGATCGACTGGCTCAAGCACGCTCCGACGTTGCCGCTCAACGACAAGAGGTCGAACGGCTGATCAAAGAACGAGACGTGATTCAGGCCGAGGCGGCTCGCTTTGAATCACTGGGGGCGGAACTGGTTCTGCAAATCGATCAAGCGCAACGCGAACACGCATGGTTCGAGGACAATCTCGCCAGCTTGCGCGATTCATTCGTAGCTCTCGAAGCGGGCGTCGCGCACCGCGATCAACTTCGACAGTTACTCGCGCAGCAACAAGTCGATCAGCGACTACTTCTCGCCAAACATGAGGAGCGTGCGCAGTCGTTACAGATCTCGGTCGTCCGCCTACGAGACGAACAAAAGCAGCGTGACGAACAACTCGACGAAGCAGAGCGCCGGCTGGCCACAGTCACCGCACAATCACGACAGCTCAACTTGCAGGTGCTCAACACGAATGCCGAGTTGTGGGAGCTGCAATTGTTCGACGAACAGTTCTCCGCCGAAGTGGCCGCCGTGCTGGAAGACAAGGAGCGGCTGCGGAATCAGAAAGCGACGTTTGCCGAAGACGAAGCCCGCTTGCGGGCTCAACGCCGCGAACTGGCCGACCGTTTGCATGCCCAGGAAATCGCCGCACGCGATGCGCGACATCAGTTGCAAATCTGCGCCGAACGCATCGAAGAGGAGTATCAACTCTCGCTCGAAGAGGTCGTCGCCTCCGGAGCATCCGCACTCGCGTTGTGGCAATCGGAGCGTCAATCCAGCTCGCTCAAGTTGCGTGTCTCAGAATCGTCCGAAGAAGACGAACTGGAAGCAGAGGCTTCCATGGAGGCCACTGAATCTGCGGAAGAGACTGCGGCTGATGATCCCCGCGAATCGAACGAGGTCAGCCATTTGGCGGCGGCAGCGGATGTCGCGTTTATCGACATCCGCCCGGAACTCGAACAACGCGTCAATCGGCTGCGTCGCAAGCTGAAGATGATGGGCAGCGTCAACACCGACAGTTTGAAAGACCTCGATGAACTCGACGGTCGGTATCAACATCTCAGTTCGCAATTGCAAGACCTCGACGAAGCAAAGGCCACGCTGGAAGAAATCATTCGCCAAATCAACGGCGAGAGTCAGCGGATGTTCCTCGAAACGTTCGAGACGATCCGGCTGAACTTTCAGCAGATGTTTCGGAAGCTGTTCGGCGGCGGTGAAGGGGACGTCATTCTGGAAGATCCAAATGACGTGCTCGATTGCGGCATCGACATTGTGGCTCGGCCGCCAGGCAAAGAACTGCGGAGCATCTCACTGCTCAGCGGCGGTGAGAAAACGATGACCGCTGTCGGCCTGTTAATGGCGATCTTCCGCAGCAAACCGAGTCCGTTCTGCATTCTGGACGAAGTTGATGCGGCACTCGATGAGGCGAATGTCGAGCGTTACAGCGGCGTCGTCAAAGAGTTCAAGACGACGACCCAATTCATCATGATCACCCATAGCAAACGCTCGATGCAGGTCGGCGATATTCTGTACGGCGTAACGATGGAACAATCGGGCGTCTCGAAACGCATGGCTGTCCGCTTCGAAGACGTCAGTTCCGACGGCAACTTCCGCGTCGCCCCCGGACCCGGTTCCAACAGCAACGCCGCGTAAGAAAGTCGTTGTCGCAGTTCAGTGAATCGAACACGTCCGTTGGTCGTGTTGCTCACACATCATTCTGCAGATTCTAACTGTGCAGAATGATGTGGCTGCGAAACGACCATCCACGCTTCTGGTGAAACAGACTTCTCAGAACAGCGATCCCTGCGCGGGCTTATCTGGCGGAGCAGTGATACCGAGGTGTGCCAGTGCAGCGGCTGTCACGAGTCGGCCGCGTGGAGTCCGCTGCAAAAAACCGACTCGCAGCAGGAACGGTTCGATCTCGTCCTCCAGCGTGTCGGCCGGGCAGTTCATGCTATGACCGATCGCCTGCACGCCTGCCGGGCCGCCGCAGAAGACGTTGATCAGGATCATCAAATAACGGCGGTCGAGTTCATCCAGGCCGACGTGATCGACTTCGATCATTTCCAGCGCCAGCTTCGCGACGTCATCCGTGATGCGCCCTTGAGCTTTGCTGTCCGCATAATCGCGGCACCAGAACAGCAGGTTATTCGCCTTACGCGGCGTGCCGCGGCTGCGGCGTGCGATCTCGGCGGAAGCGGTCGGTTCGATCTCCGTGCGCAACTTACGTGAGTTGCGCTGGATGATCTCAGCCAAATCAGGTTCGTCGTAGAAATCGACATGGAGGCGATTCACGAAACGGTCGCGGAGCGGAGCGGTCAACATGCCACTGCGTGTCGTCGCGCCGATCATCGTGAAACGCTTGAGCGGCATGTTGATCGTCCGAGCGTTGATCCCTTCACCCAGCGAGATATCGACTCGAAAATCTTCCATCGCCGGGTAAAGGAATTCCTCCACCGCCGGCGGCAGACGATGAATCTCGTCAATGAATAACACCGAGCCGTAACTGGCGTTCGTCAAATACGACAGCACGTCCTTAGGCGCGGTGAGTGCCGGAGCGGAGGCGATCTGAAAGTCGGTGCCGAGTTCTTTGGGGATCACAGTCGCGAAAGTCGTCTTGCCCAAGCCGGGCGGCCCATCGAAGAGGACGTGTCCGAGTGGCTCCTGCCGCTTCTTCGCAGCATCGAGCATGATCCGCAACCGCTCGACAACCTTGCGTTGCCCCACGATGTCTTCGAGCCGCTGCGGCCGAAGTTCGTCATCATGCTTTTCGTCATCGGGACGAAAGTCAGCCTTGGGACCAAGCGGCGGACGAGGTGACTCGTCTTCCGGATCTTCGTCAGGACTCCCATTGATGATCCGTTGCCGCGCCATCGTAGTAGGCACATTCCATGTGCCGTCCGCTGGATAAGGAATTCAAAAGAAACGTGGGCTACTGCGACATCTCAGCGATCAACTCATCCGGATAACTGACGTTGGACGTCACGGTCTGGATGTCGTCTTGATCTTCGAGTGCGTCGATAAAGGCAAAAATGCGTCGGCCCATTTCGAGATCGACATCAACCATGCTGCTGGGAATCCTCTGGAGTTCGGCGACATCAGTCGGAACCTTCGCGGTCTCAAGCGTTTCGTTGACTTGCTGGAACACCGAGGGGTCGCAGGTCACCTCAAAGTTGTCTCCGACCCGCTTGACGTCATCCGCTCCCGCTTCCAAAGCGATCTCAAACAGCTTGTCTTCCTCAATGTGTTGGGCCGGGATGACAAAGACCCCTTTGCGAACGAACAAATACGAGACGCAACCGGTGCTGCCGAGGTTGCCGCCATGTACCTCAAAAATTTTGCGGACTTCGCCCGCAGTGCGGTTGCGATTCTCCGTCAGGATGTCGCACAGCACAGCGACTCCGCCGGGGCCATAGCCTTCGTAGACCATGTCATCGAACTGCTCTTCGGTCGATTCACCGCACCCCTTTTTGACAGCTCGGTCGATGTTTTCCTTGGGCATGCTGTTCTTGCGAGCTTTGTCGAGCGCGTATCGCAGCGCCAGATTGCCGGTCGGATCGCCGCCGCCAATTCGCGCGGCCACGATGATCGCTCGGCTGAGCTTGCCGAACAGCCTGCCACGCTTCTTATCGACCGCACCTTTTCGGATGGCGATGTTCGCCGAGTGGGAATGTCCTGCCATGTGACTTTTTTACGTAGTCGCAAGCTGCCAGCTTGCGGAGTGGTTGAGGCGGATGATTGCGAACAGAGCCGTTTCAAGCTGGCAGCTTAAAACGTAGCACAGGCGACTGGCCTGTGATTTCATCGCACACACAGGCGAGCCGCCTGTGCTACGAATTTTGAAACCGCGTCTACGGATTCGCTTTCAGTTTAAGTTCCAGCTTCTCGATCAGTTTTGCATCAGGATGCTTATCTTCTTTCGCGTCCTTCAGCGCTTTTTTCCAGTTCTCAATCGCCTTTTCTTTCTGGCCGAGCTTTTCTTGAGTATCACCGAGGTGATCCCAGATCGTGGCGTCACCGCCGCGCGGAGAGTTCGCGGACTTCTCCAAGAACGGCACGGCCTCCTGATATTTGCCGAGCTTGTAGAGCACCCAGCCCATGCTGTCTTGGTACGCCGCATTGTCGGGTTCGGCTTTCACCGCCTTCTCGATCATGCTGCGTGC
This sequence comes from Planctomyces sp., assembly GCA_031387195.1. Taxonomy (GTDB): domain Bacteria; phylum Planctomycetota; class Planctomycetia; order Planctomycetales; family Planctomycetaceae; genus SXKJ01. The sequence continues at coordinate 14,576 of JANNDA010001268.1, forward strand.
CTGCTCCAGATTCTTACCTTGATCCGCGTAGAGATAACCGAGGTCATTGTTGACGGACGGATCGTCGGGAGATTCGGCCAAGACCTTTTCCAAGATCTCTTCGCCCTTGCGGATCTCACCTTTTTGGACGTGGATGTTCGACAGGCTGTATTGGCACTGCCTCGCGAGTTTGTGCTGTGGATTTTTCTCGATGAACGCTTCGAGCAGCGACACCGCCTTGTCCCAATTGTGGGCGTGGTAATGCACCCAGGCTTCTTGAAAGGCGAGCAGCGGATGATCGGGGATCGCCTTGCGAGCTTCCGCGATGGCTTCGAGTGCGGCATCAGTGTTGCCCGCCATTTCCTCGGCTTGCGAGAGCATGAAGAGGAAGTTTGGCCGCGAGTTCGTCAGCGACGTATCCTTAACCGCCTCTTGGAAGACTTTGGCCGCTTCCGCAAACTTACGGACATCGAGTAACAGCTTGCCGAGTTCTTCGTAAATCCCACCGGCCTTGTCGCGACGCAGCTTCAACGCATGGCGGTAAAATTTCTCGGCCAAGTCTGCTTGCTTGCCTTGCGCGGCGATCTTGCCCAACAACAGACTGCTGGCAAAATCGAGCTTCGCCGCATCCCCTTCTGTTTGTTGTTTGCCAACCTCCAACAATCCAGCGACCAATTTTTCGTCCGCAGCGATTGCTTGTAGCTCGCGTTCGAGATCTTCGGCAGCCTTCTCCAATTCCGACTCACGCGACATCGCTTGCGACAGGGCTTGCAGCAACTCGGTCGGACGATTCTGGCGTCGATACAACGCGGCTAAGCCGACATAACCTTCGATCGTTTTCTCTTTGTCCAACGTCTTCTTGTAGAGCTTCTCGGCGTCATCGAATCGATTCCCCTCGACATATTGCTGAGCCAGGAAGAATTGCAGTGTGAGGTTGTGCTGATCCTTCTCCGCCAGTTGCTCCAAGCGCGAGATCAGGTCGCCAGATTTGCCTTGAGCCTTCAGAACCTCGGCCAGCAATTGATAAGCGGCCTTCCCTTTCGATTGCAGTTGCGCATCGAAGTACGTCTGCAACTGGTCGAGCGCTTTATCGGGCTTGGCTGTCATCAGATAAGCCTGAGCCAAGCTGAAGGAGATGTTGCCGGGCTTTGTCTTCTTGGCTTTTGCCGCACGTTCGAGGGCCACAATGGCTCGATCAGGCCGTTTGGCTTCCAAGAAGACTTGGCCGATCGCTTCGTAAGTTGTGCGTTGATGTTTTTCCAATTCCGACTTCATTTGGAAGTCGAGGTGATACTTGTCTGGGTCGATCTTGGCATCGAAGACGACCTCAAATGCGTCGGCAGATTTTTCGACCTGACCCGTGATCAAATACAGAAACGCGAGGTCACGCATGATCGAGACATACTGCCCCGACTGACGATCGAGTTTGCTCGATCGCGAGGCTTGCTCCAACAGCTTGAGCGCTTCAGGAATTTTTTCCTTCGTTGCCAAGTGGATGCCGATTCGCTGCAACAACTGAAAATCATCCGGCGTTAATTCGACCGCCTTCAGCGCATGCTTGATGGCCAAGTCGGGGTCATTCAATCCAAACGCCAACGGAATCAGCGCTCGATAAACCTCGACCGCATTCGGGTTCAGTTGCACGGCCTTCTCGTAGGCTTCTAACGCGCCTTTGAAATCTTCTCGCTGTTCGAGAAACCGGCCCTTCATGAACCACGACACCGCGTCGAGCCGTTTTTGATCGTCAGGTGTTCGCGCACGAATTGGAATTAAGCGTTCGGGTGGATCGGCGAAGTCGATCCGAAAATCACCCCGGCCAAAGATGCGGTGAGTCGGATCAAGCGGAGCGGGCCGATCCTGAGCCAGACTTCCGTTGGCGAACGCACTCGCTGCCGAACCGAACCCAAGGGCCCCCAAAACTCCGCAGGCACCGAAAGCGGCGAGCGAGCGAGCGGCTCCAAAGAATCGGCTGAACCATCGTTTTGGTAGCGTCATGACCAGAGCTTCCTTGGACTGGCAACTGAAACCAAAGTCACCGAGGTTTCTTTTTCGCGGGAGTGGCTTTGGTCGGACGTTTGGCTGTCTGCTTTTTGGTTTCATGGTGAACTGCGGCTTTGCCAGCCGGCTTCGCCACCGGCTTACTGGGCGCGGCTTTCGTTGCCGGTTTCGCCTTCGCCGCTTTTTCAGCGCCCGCAATCAACTCATCAATTCGATCGAACATCTCATCAACATCGTAACCTTCTGGCGGCGGTTTCGGCTTGGTGAAGTGAGCCAGCAGTCGCGTATCGGAAGCGAACGATCGGAGATAGTGACAGAAGATCGGCGCGTCAGACTTCAAAATTGCGGCCTTGAGACCGTCGGAAGCATCGTGGGTCGTCGCACCGGGGGTTGCCAGACCGAGCCAAACCGCCGCATCGCGCATGTGATCATCGATGGGAATCATGTGCGTACCCAGCGCGGTATGCAGGGTATGTGCTTGAATGAAACTGGTGATGAAGCGGATCTTCTGTATTTGCTTCTCGGCCAGCTCAAGCGTCTTACGTTTGAGTGGCTCGAAATCGAAATCAAAGTTGATTTCAAAGACGTATTGCAGGATCGCTCGAATTCTCGCGGCGCGGGCATCCGGATCGGTAAGACCTTCAAACACCGGCGTCAGCTCGTAGTACGTGCTGACTCGGATTTCATTCATGTCATTGAAGATCGAGTGCAACCGATCGTAAGCGGCGTCCGCTTGTTCCTGTGTGGAATTCTCCAAGCAAACGGCGTAGAGCATCGTCTCCAAAACTGACCGGTCCTTTTTATGACCGGCAGGTTTGTAGTGCTTCTTCAGCAACGTGACGAGCTTCTTGCAAAGCCCTTGCAGGTCGGACGCTTTGGTCTTCTTGAGAATGGCCATGAGCAACGCACCTGAAATTGAAAATCGACAAAATCGGAAAATGGAACGGCAACCGGGAGAACGCTGAATTCACTTCAACAAGATGGCAAAGGAACCGGACGCGGCAAGAATCGAGGCTGCCTGCGAGCATCTAGAGTTCTCGAATAGTGACAAACCCTCGTCAGACAATTTACGACAATATCGTTATTGATCTTCGTCATCGTCACCGTCCTCACCGTCTTCGACTGTCTCGTCAAGCTGATCTTCCGACTCTGCATCCGTTTCGGCAATGACCGCGGCATCCGCTTCCGAAACGGTCGCTGAGGCGACCTGCAAGTCTTCGGAGGTGGCCTGCAAGCTCGCCATCCAATTGGGTTCTAAAACGAACTTGAGCACCGGTGTGTATCGAGTATCTAACCGTTCGGCGATCTTTGACTGCAAGAACCCACGTGCGGAATCAAGTCCGTGCAGGGTGAGCGACTGCACTCGTTCATCACCGCGCACGCCGATTTGAACTTTCGCAGCCCTCAGATCATCTGTGGTTTCGACATGCAAGATCGTCACGTTCTTCACACGTGGATCACGCAGTTCAAACAACATTGCCGAACTGAGAGTCTCCAATATTGCCTGATTCACTTTGGCAATCCGGCGTGAGGGCATCGTGAAAATCCGAAACAAAGGACACAAACTCAGAACAAACACCAAGAACTCAAACGCAGATCGCCCGCTTCAATCTTTCGACTTTCACTGACCTTAATCCATCGTCCGCTTCACTTCCTCAATACGATAGGCTTCCAACAGATCACCCTCCTTCACGTCATTGAAATGATCGAGTCGGATACCACATTCCATGCCTTCGCGAACTTCCCTCGCGTCGTCTTTCACTCTCTTGAGTGAGGCGATGGAATAATCGCTGAGCACCTTCTGATCGCGGATCAACCGGATGCGACTGTTGCGTTCGATGTTGCCGCTCAGCACGCGGCAACCAGCGATCGTGCCAGTACGACTGATGCTGAAGGTCTGCAACACGATCGCACGGCCAGTCGAAACTTGCCGCTTTTCAGGGGTCAGCAAGCCTTCCAGAGCCACCTTAATTTCATCGGTGACTTCGTAGATGATCTTGTATTTGCGAATATCGACCCCTTCTTTATCCGCCAATTGCGTGGCTCGGTCATCAGCAACGACGTGGAACGCCACGATGATCGCGCCGGATGCACTCGCCAAGTAGATATCGCTTTCGTTGACGCCACCAACCGCCGCATGGAGCAGGTTGATCCTGACTTCCGGGTGATCGAACTTCGCCAGTTCGTGCTTGATCGCTTCGATCGAACCAGGCGTGTCCGCCTTGATGATCAGCGGGAGATCCTTGATCAAGCTCTCGCGATCCGAATTGAGCACGTCATCCAAGGTCCGTTTACGTGTCCGTCCAGACAACGTCGTGCTGCGCCCTCGCTGCTGACGGATTTCAGCAATCTCGCGAGCCGCGTCGAGGTCATCCATGACGAAGAACTGTTCGCCGGCATTCGGCATGATGTCCAGTCCAGCAACTTTAACTGGTGTCGATGGCGGAGCTTCGGCCACTTCTTGATCGAGGTCGTTGTACAACGCTCGAATACGTCCGTGAGCGCCGCCACAAAGAATGATGTCGCCGACTCGCAACGTCCCTTGCCGAACCATCATCAGCGCCAGCACGCCACGGCCTTCGTCGCGGAAACCTTCCAAACAAAGTCCAACAGCCGGGCGATTCGGATTCGCTTTCAATTCGTGGACTTCGGCGGTCAACTGCAGCAACTCCAGCAGTTCGGGAATCCCGGCACCGCTGACGCCCGAGGTCCGCACCATTTCAATGTCGCCACCCCACTCCTGCACCAGCATGCCGTGAGTTGCCAAATCGCTGAGTAGTTTTTGCTCATTGCGATCTGGCAAGTCGATCTTGTTCATCGCCACCACCACCGTCGCGCCCGATGCCTTGGCGTGGGCGATACATTCAATCGTCTGCGGCATGACACCATCGTTCGCCGCAACCACCAGCACGATGACGTCGGTAACGTTCGCACCGCGAGCCCGCATCTGACCGAACGCCGCGTGACCAGGGGTATCCACGAACGTCACTTTATGCCCGTTGTGGTCGATCTGGTACGCGCGGATGTGTTGAGTGATGCCACCCGCTTCGCCCGCTGCAACTTTGGTCGAACGAATTTTGTCGAGCAGCGTCGTCTTGCCATGATCAACATGACCAAGAATCGTGACGATCGGCGGACGTGTGAGCAAATTCTCAGGCGAATCGATGACCTTGAGGGTCTCCATCAACTCTTCTTCAAGATCCTTCTCACGGAGAATCGCCAATTCGACGCCGAGTTCCATCGCCAATTCAAGCGCGAGATCTTCTTCGATGACCTCATTGATACCGACCATCTTGTCCTGCTTAAACAAGATGCTCATCATCGCTTTCACCGGACGACCCATTGCCTCAGACAACGATCGCAATGAAATCGGAAGCTCGACCTCGGCGTGCGTTTTGTGTTCGCCATAAGTCACGGTCTTCGGACGACGCATTCGTACGCGAGTCCGCGTCGGACGATCTTCGTCATCATCCCTCGGAATTTCGACACGCGTTTGCCGTTTCTGGCGACGCTCTTCTCGCGAGCCAACCAGCGGCCCTCCGCCAGGCCCTTTGCCAGGCCCTTTGCCCCCCTTGCTCCGTTCCGCCTCTTCTTCCTCCTGCGTCATCATCCGCTTCCGCGGAGCAACGGGAGACTTCTTCCCTTCAACAACCTGACTCACTCGGCCAGCCAGCGGACCAGAGTGGTCAAAGTCGGCCGTGATTTTGATGTCTGGCTTTTGAGCCGGACGATCATCTCTTTTCACCTTGACGACCGGAGCATCCGGAATCGCCGCCAACTGCGGCAGGTTTGGTTTCGACTTGCGCACGGTCCCAGTCGGCCGCATGTCGCCAGTCGATCCAATCGGTCGCATTTCCCGCAGTTTCGTCGGGGCCGTTCCGTGGGGTGCGATGTAATCTTCTCGGCGATGTGCGCCCTTGACGGTCGATTCACCCGCATCCGGCTCAACAGCCTGTTGAACCTCAATCGCGACTTCTGATGTTTCTTCGGGCGATACCGGAGTCGCTACCTCTGCGGTGACTGGCTGCTCAACGATTGGAGCCTCAGGCTCCGGCTGACTCACGGGTTCGGCGGATTGCTCAGGTTCGTCTTCACTCACCGGCTCGGGGGAAGTCAACGGGCGAACCACCGGAGCCATCGACCGTGCAGCCGGAATCGTCTTGATGGGACGAACTTTGCCAGCGACATCGACCGGCACATCACGCGAAATCGCGGTGGCTTCTGGTTTTGACGGCTTGGAACTCTTCGAGCCGATATATTCCAAAACGACATCGCGCTCTGCCGGCGAGATACTCGCCAACGCCGATGCCTTCACCGGGATACCAGCATCATTGCAATGCTGGATCAGCACCTTGCTGTCCATCCCCAGCTCTTTCGCCAAAGCGAAAATACGAACTTTGAGCTGCTGTTTGTCCTCAGCCAGATTCTCGGTCAAAGGCACCCTCGGTGTTGGATGGGCAAGTGTCGAAAGATCGCCTGCGGCCGGAGGTTATCGGCCGGTGTGATGAAAGATCACTCGGCGGTTGGTTCAGTCACGGCACTCACTGGTGGTTCGGGCTCAGTCTCTGTGTTGGGCGCGGTTTCTTCTTCAATTTCCGTCGATGCGTCTTCTCCGAGCGTGTCTGCTGCGGAAACTTCCACAGGAGCCGCGTCGGCAATTTCAACGTCGGCAGGTGCCGATGGTGCAGGTGCCGGCGCTGCTGGAGTCCGCGCATCGATTTCTCGTTGCAACTTCATTTCCGCCTTGCGGCGGGATTCTTCTACTTCTTGTTTTTCGCTCGCGTCGTCCGCAAATGCGACGATCTCTTCACACTCCTCGGCGGTCACCCCACTCATCTCTTGAAGCTGATCCGGCTCAATCACAGACAAGTCGTAGAAGCTGAAAAAGCCCTGCGACACCAAACTTTCCGCCAACTCTTCGGTAATGTGCGGCACTCGCGAGAAAGCCGCGACCGACTTCTCGAGCTGTTCGTTCAACTCGTCGCGAGTCATCACTTCGATATCCCAACCCACCAGCTTGGAGGCCAGTCGCACGTTCTGGCCGCGTTTTCCGATCGCCAACGAAAGCTGATCTTCACGAACCAGGACAATGACGCGACCCAGCATCGGGCACAGAATGACGTCTTCCACCTCGGATGGCTGCATCGCATTCGGGACGAGCACTTGCAGCGAATCGTTCCAACGGACGATATCGATCCGCTCACCCGCCAACTCATCGACGATATTTTTGATGCGCGCACCACGAACACCAACGCACGCTCCGACGCAGTCGATCTTGCTGTCAAAGCAAGAGACGGCAACCTTCGAGCGATACCCCGCCTCGCGAGCCAGTGATCGGACTTCAATGATCCGCTCAGTGACTTCTGGGATTTCTGTTTCAAAGAGACGCAGCACAAGGTCAGGATGCGTCCGAGAGAGAATGATTTTCACTCGGCTTCCTGATTTGCGCACTTCGATCACAACGGCCCGAATCCGTTCGCCGATGCGGTGCGACTCGCCCGGAATTTGTTCGCTCTTGGGAAGAAAGCCGTCGATCTTGCCGAGGTTGACCAGCGCCGATCCCCCTTCAAAGCGGGTGATCGTGCCGTTGACTAACTGCCCCTTCAACTCTTCGTATTCGTCGAAGATCGAGTCTCGTTCCGCTTCGCGAATCCGCTGCATCAGCACTTGTTTGGCCGTTTGCGAGGAAATTCGCCCCAAGATCTCACCGAGCATGTTTGGCTCGATGTCTTTGCTGTCGCATTTGACGGTGGGATTTCCAGTGGCCGGGTCGATCGTCGCCGTGATTAGAAAATCCTCGCCGAAGTGCTTTTTCGCGGCCGACAAAATGGCCTGCTCAAGCGCTTCAACGACGATGGTCTTGTCGATATTGCGATCGCGGTGCAATGCATCGACAAATCGTAAGACGTCCGCCCCGTTCATACTTTCCCTTTCGCGGGATCGGGTGAGTCGATCCCAGTCGTCAGACAACCTGCCGACGGTTCCCGTGGAACAAAAAAAGCGGGCATCAAACCCACTTTTTTCGTTGTTGCCGCGATGCGACAACACACTCAACCATCAGAGCAAGCCATCGAAGACGCTACCGAAAGGGAAACGTCCTTGAACCGACACGTCTACATAGTCGACTTCCTCACGCGGTTTTACGCGGTTTTTGCCAACATCCAGATTAGTGTCGTCGGGGTCACCGAAATCAATCGGATCTTCGACGGCTTCTGCCCATCCTGCTGAGCGGGGGCGTGACATTACTTTTGGCCACCCGCACTGTCAAGGAGCAGGACGCGACTTACGGTGGCCTCCGCGATGCTAGTACGGCCTCAAGCATCCATTCCGCAGGAGCGACTCGTGAAGAGTGGCCAGTGTTCGTGACCCCTTCTAAGATCCCTCGTATTCAAACGCCGGTGAGGTCTCAGCGACGCTCAACCGACGCACCTCAATCACGTGCGAATATCGTCCAGAAGGCGGTTTATTATGTTCAGATTATCTCAGGCATTTGTGATAACGCTGTGTCTGGTCTCAGCCTCCGGACGGCTTCTTGCTGGCGATGACAAGAAGCCAACGCCCGAGGCCACGACGATCTCGCCCAATACGCCGCGAGACCCCAATCTCAACCCGGCTCACGACCAAGCCCGCAATGACTCCGATCAGGCACACCGACGTGGCGATCATAAAAAGGCGATCGAAATCGCCAGTGGCGTGGTCTCCGAAAATCCAAACGATCACGTTGCGTACTACCTGCGTGCCAGCGCGCGAGTGGAACTCGGTATTGCCAATCGCGACGCCGCGCTTGTTCGTCTGGGAATCGCCGATACACGTGAGGCGATCAAGCTAAAGCCGGCGGACAACTTGAATTACTTCCTGCCGTATCTGTACGGCATGACGAACTTGGCAAACCTGGAGAACAAGAAGGCTCACGCCGAAGTGGCGGTCAAAATCGCGGATCAGTTGATCGGCCAGCCGAGCCTCAAGGGAGAAGACCGCGCGAACGCGCTCTACCAGCGGGCACTGGCACACACCACGATTCAAGACAATCTGAAGGCCGTCCAGGACTATCAAGCGGCTGTCAAAATATCACCGCAGCATCTGGGTGCTCGAGTCGGCCTCGCAGACATGCTGGCTGCAACCGGTCAAAATGCGGCCGCATTGGCCGCCTATGACGACACCGTCAAATCGTTCCCCAGCATGGCCCTGGTTTACAACAACCGCGGCATGTTTCAGCAAGGGCAAGGCCGGTTTGGCGAAGCGGTCCTCGACTTCACCAAAGCACTCGAAATCGACCCACAGTTTTTGGTGGCACTCACGAATCGTGGCTTCACGCTCATGAATATGGGTCAGTTCGAGGAAGCCGAGAATGACTTCACCGAGTCCTTGAAGATCAATGCCGCCCAGCCGATGGTGATCAGCTTGCGAGCAGGCAGCAAACTTTCGCGAGGCAACCTCGACGGTGCGATCAAGGATTACAACGACGTCCTGAAATGGGACAGCAAGAACGCCGTCGGCCAAGCAGAACT
>JANNDA010001396.1:0-3539 GCA_031387195.1 Planctomyces sp.
ATAGGCTTCCAGCCTGTCGAATTCCCCGTAAAACACGACAGGCTGGAAGCCTATCCCACATAAAATCACAGCCTCTTCGGGTTACTTATGTGAGCACCGACGGAAATATCTTCGCTGAAAAAACATCGCCTTCGGCGATAACGATGTAGGGCGGACTTGGTCATCGTTCATGGCAGAGTGAACCATCTCATCGATGCTCCGAAAACCAAGGAACCATGATGCCTGTGCAATATCCTCTGATCGAAGCCAGCGGCAGTCCGATTGAGCTTGGTCGTCAACATGGCGAGCAAGCGGCGACGCAGATCGACGGCTATTTGGATTTCCTCGCGCGTTCAATGCGGCTGACTCGCGAACAACTGCGGCAGCGGACGCTGCGTTTCTTACCGTTGTTCGAGAAGTTCTGTCCCGACCTCGTGGATGAAATGACTGGTTTGGCGGAAGGGGCAATGCTCGTGTTCGCCGATTCGATCGTGGCTCAGATGCGCGGCGAGTTGGCTCAGGTCGCCGATGGCGGCTGCACAACATTTGCGATCGGACCGCGCGGCACCGAGGAAAAGCAGACGTTCGTCGGTCAGACCAGCGACAACCCGCCTGAGATCGAACAATTCGGCTATGTGCTCAAGCTACGTCCCACGGGCAAGCCCCAAGTGCTGATGTGGACCTTCGGCGGGATGCTCGGTTACCACGGCATCAACGAGCACGGGGTATCGCACTTCGCCAACGCGCTCGGTGGCGGTCCGAAATGGAAGTTCGCGCTGTCGCATTACCCGCTCAAGCGGCTGATTCTTGAACAGCGCTCGATGGCCGATGTGCTGAAGCTGATGCAGTCGTTTCCCGTTTGCTCGAACGGCAACTACATGCTGGCTGACGGTGCGGGAGCGATCCTCGACGTCGAATTCACCAGCGACGGGCCGTTCATGATCGCAGACCGCGACACCGGATTCTTGGTTCACTCGAATCACTATCTCTGCTCGGAACACGCTTGTGAGGCCAACTTGGATCAGAGTTTGTCCGATTCGTTTCCGCGACTCGATCGGATGAAAAGTTTGATTGGCGAGAAGTTTGGTGCGATTGCGCTGGCCGACGTGCAGCGATTTCTCAGCGATCATCACGGGCATCCGGTCGGCATCTGCCGGCATCCGCATGACGGGCCGAGCGAGTCGATGCTCGGCAATTCGGGAAAGACCGTCGCCGCGTTAATCGCGGAGCCTGAGAAGCGATGCCTGCACATCGCGCTCGGCAATCCCTGCGAGAACCCGTTCGTGACGTACTCGCTGACGTGAGTACGTCGCCGTCACGCTCCGCGTGACGAGCCGAGCGTTCACAACGCCTCGTGAAGCGACCGGCTCATCACGCGGAGCGTGATGGCGACGTAAACTCATCCCGCTTTGCGCAAGGCTTGAGCGCTCCGGCGTTGCTGTGGTTGGCTTTTCCAGCGCTTGTGGACCCAGAAGTATTGTTCGGGAGCACGGCGGACCATCCGTTCGATCGCCGACGTGTAGCGGCGAGTAATCTCTCCCACCGGGTCGTGGCTCTCGATCGTCAACGGATCGATCACGTCCTCGCAACAGAGCTCAAATCGGGACCACGCCGGGCCGACCTGATCGGCTCGGTGCCAATCGTCCGGCAGACGAACCGCTCCCCCCACGCAGATCACCGCACGAGTCTCCAGCGCCAGCAGTGCGATCGACTTGAACGTCGACGCGGGCTTGCCGAAGAAATCAACGAACACGCCGCGCGGCCCGGCGTCTTGATCGCCAAGCAATCCGATATGCCCACGCTTGCTCAACAATTTCAACGTGTCGTTCGACGCTCCATCCTTCGAGATCATCACGTGGCCGGTGGACTGACGAAACCGCTTGAACCACTCATGGAGATACGGGTTGTCCAAATCGCGAGCGACCACGCCCATCGGCAAACCGAATAGGCCAAACATCGTGTTGGCGATTTCCCAATTGCCGAAGTGACCGCCCATGAGAATCACTGGACGCCCCGACGTAAACGCTTGCCAGCAGGCTTGTCGGCCGGAGTCATAGCTCACAATCGCCAGCACGTTGTCATCCCGCACCTTGCGCGGGATCTGAGCGATCTCGATCACGACGCGGAAAAGATGCACCCACATTCGACGAATCGTCTCGTCGATGGTCGCTTGGGAAACGTCCGGCCCCAGTGCCTGTCGCAAGTTTTCGCTGGCGACAGGATGCCGCGTCAGTTTGCGCGGCAACAGGCGGCAAATGACGAACGCGAGTCCTTCCGCAAAGTCCCGACCGCGAGCGGCTGACATCATCTGCATGACACAGACGGCCGCGCGAAACACGAGGTACTCAAAGCGTCGTCGCCACATCAGCCAATCCATACGGCACTCCCTTGCCAGAACGAGGCGGGAGTTTGAAGCCGATCGATAAGAGCGTCAATGCGTCTCCCCTGTAGCGGCAAGCTTCCAGCTTGCCAGCTTGTCGAAGATTGCTCACAAGCTGGAAGCTTGTGGCTACGTGTGAGATGATGCCCGACCCTTTTTAGAGTCGAAGCGAGGCGGAAATGGCTCCCGGATATCAGTTGGCGTTTTACGCATTGTTAATCATGACCGCGTCGATGGCAGGAGGGCTCGCGCCGGCCATGATGCGGTTTTCGCACCGGACGCTGCATTTGCTGATGAGCTTGGTGGCCGGGCTGATGCTGGGTGTGGCGGTGTTTATTTTGCTGCCGCACGCCATCGTCGAATTGAAGTCGATTGATGTCGCTGTGCGCTGGCTTATGGGCGGATTGCTGGGCATGTTTTTCTTGATGCGTGCCTTTCACTTTCATCAACACGTTTCGCTCGAACCCAACGAGGCCGACGCGCCCGGTACCGCTTCGGAACACGCTCACGGACATTGTGGGCACGATCACGACCATGATCACGGAGACAAGCACGCGGGACATGGCGACATTCACCCGGCTCACAAATTGAGTTGGGCGGGGATCGGGCTCGGTCTGACGCTGCACACATTGATCGACGGCATCGCACTGGCAGCGAGCGTGGCGGACAAGTCCGCGTTAGACGGCGGCCAACAGTTGTTTGTCGGCATCGGCACCTTCTTAGCGATCGCTCTGCACAAGCCGCTGGACGCGATGTCGATTACCACGTTGATGGCCTCCGGCGGCTGGTCCCGACGCTGGCGATTAGTGGTCAACATCGCCTTCGCCGCGATGTGCCCGATCGGCGTGATTTTGTTTTTCATTGCGGATCGAATGCAGTTGGTGTCGTCCCACAGCGTGCTTGTCGGAGCGGCGCTGGCGTTCTCGGCGGGCGTTTTTCTCTGCATCTCATTGAGCGACCTCTTGCCCGAAATTCAGTTTCACGATCACGACCGCGTGCAATTGTCCGTTGCGTTATTGGCCGGAGTGCTCGTGGCATACGGCATCGGCCTCATCGAACAAGATCACGTTCACGACGACAAACAACCGGTGCCGGGGTTGAAGAGTCATGGGGCGATGCCGCTTGAGAAATCAGCAGGCGAGCGAGGCATTCGCTCACTAACCCGAAGCGTCAGCGAGGG